>DATJSI010000127.1 GCA_035504215.1 Mycobacteriales bacterium | reverse complement strand
CGCCGAGGTCGCCCCGTCCGCGGCGACGACGCTGGGTGAGATCGACACCGCGAGCATGGCGATCGTGACAATCGCGTGGCGCCGATCCGACGTACCGTCGCTCGCAAGCAGCGGTTACCTGGTGCCCGCGGTCTACGGCCGACCGGTGAAGGCGGCGACGTTCGCCTCGGCGAAGTGGGCACACTTGGATCGCGGTGAGCACGTCGTCGTCCGGTGCTCGATCGGCCGCCAGGGCGATGTGTCGGAGCTTCAGCGCGCCGACAGCGAGCTGGTCGCCGCGACCACCGCCGAGCTGGTCGGGCACGCCGGTTTCCGAGGCGAGCCGGTCGATGCACGGGTCAGCCGCTGGGGCGGCGCGCTGCCGCAGTACGCCGTCGGGCATCGCGACCGCGTCACCCGGATCCGCGCGGCGACCGCCGCAGTGTCCGGACTTGCCGTGTGCGGCGCGACCTACGACGGTGTCGGCGTCCCGGCCTGCATACGCACCGCTTACGCGGCCGCCGACCAGGTGCTCGCCGAGCTCACGACCCGTGAAGCGCGGTGATCCCGTTCAGCGTCGGAACGTAGACCCACTTGCCGTCGATGACCTCGGACGGGAAGTGCGTGAGCGAACCGACACCGATCGAGGCGACAACGTGCCCGGTCGAGAGCGAGAGCACGTCGAGGTCACCGGAGTCGGGGTCGGCGACGAACACCCGCTTGCCGGCGATAACCGGTGAGGAGTAGTCACCCGAGGACCACAGCCAGTGCAACGAGTGCTTGGTTACCCGAAGCGCTTGCACGCCGCCGCGGCACGGCATGACGACCGTCCGACCGTCGTGTGCGGCCCCGCCGTAGGAGTCGCAGTTGTGCAGGCTGGCGATCGCGTGGCCGACGCCCTTGAACGTCGGGTGAAGCAGGTAGACCGTGCCGCGCTTGCCGGCAATGACGATCCGGCCATCGACCGGCACCGGCGACGACGAGCCGAGATCCAGGTCCTGGATGTTGTCCTGCTTCCACGTCTTCGGCGCATAGACGCTGATCCGGTGCAGCGACTTCGGGGACAGCTCGGTGACCGAGTCGCTCTTGTCCCACTTACCGCTCTCCTCGGCTCCATTGCCGCTCGCGACGTAGATGTTGTGGTTGGGACCTTCGACCGGCCCGGCGGGGGACCACATGCCGGCCTCTCGGGCGGTGGGCACGGCGTAGTGAGTGGTCTTGCCCTTGCCGTTGGTCGCGGTCGAGGTGATGTAGCCGACGTAGTTGCCGCAGTCGCCCGACAGGCCGCCGTATGTCGTGAAGACCCGACCGTCGGCGACCAGGAGAGCAGAGCGTTGCTGCTCCGCGATCCGGTCGCGTGACGGTAGTAGGTCCGTGCTCTTGTGCCAGCGCCGGGCGCCGGTTGCCGCATTGAGCGCCCACAGCTTGTGGTGCCCGCCGTTGGAGTCGGTCACCACGAAGACCGAGCCGGTGGCTGCGTCGTACGCGGGCGTTCCGGTGATCCCGAGCGGGAAGACGTCGCCGCATCCGGGCTGGTCGTGCTGGATGTTCGACTGCGACTCCGGGGTGGCGAGATGCGTCCGCCATTTGCGGTGACCGGTTGTCGGGTTGAGCCCGTACACCGAGTCGTTCTCGGTCGCGACGATCAACGTGCCGTTGACGACGAGCGGCTCGCCGTAGACCGCACCGTCGAGGTTCGCAGTCCAGCCGTGATGCAGCGGGAGCGAGATCGATGCGCGCGCGACGCCGGACCGTCCGGTGGTCCGGTGGTAGGTCGGCCAGTTGGTGAGTGCGGTGCCGGCGTGCGGGGTGGATGCCGTGCCGGCCGACTGCGATGGACCGCCCGAGTCGGTTCGCAAAGTGGTGGGACCCGAGCTGCCGGAGGACGAGCAGCCGGCCGCGACCAAGGCGAGGACGGGGAGGGCGAGGGGGAGAGCGAGACGGCGCATGCACGCAGTGTCCCCCCTGGGGTGACAATGGATGTCATGGCTGACCGTCGAAGTTCCGGCAAGCGGGCGAAGTCGCTCAACGAGACGATCAGCTATGTGATGTGGGCGGTCTTCAAGGTCCGGACTGCGCTGCCCGCCGACGGCCGTGACGAGCTCGCCGCCGAGCTGTCCCAGCTGCTCGACCAGCTGGCCGAGAAGGGGATCGTGACGCGCGGGCTGTACGACGTGGCCGGTTTCCGCGCCGACGCCGATCTCATGTTCTGGTGGGTGGCGCCGACGTCGGACGATCTTCAGGAGGCGTGGTCACGGTTCCGGCAGACCGGCCTGGGACGCGCCTGCGAGCCGGTGTGGTCGGCGATGGCGCTGCACCGGCCGGCCGAGTTCAACAAGAGCCACGTTCCGGCGTACCTCGCCGGTGAGGAGCCGAAGCGCTACGTCAGCGTCTACCCGTTCAACCGCTCCTACGAGTGGTACCTGCTACCCGACGACGAGCGGCGCGACATGCTCGCCGAGCATGGCGTGATGGCGCGCGGGTTCCCCGATGTCCGGGCGAACACCGTCGCGGCGTTCGCCCTCGGTGACTACGAATGGATGCTGGCCTTCGAGGCCGATGAGATGCACCGCATCGTCGATCTGATGCGGCATCTGCGGGCAGCGACTGCGCGCCGGCACACCCGGCTCGAGACGCCGTTCTATCCAGGCGCTCGCAAGTCGGCGGCCGATCTCGTGGCCGCGCTGCCGTAACCACCTCGCCGGCTCAGAGCAGCGACGTCACCGAGCCCTTCTTCTGCGCCGGTCCCACCGCGAGGGCATGGTGGGGTCCGGGCCGTGCAACGCCGACGTAGGTCTTGCTGGCGGCCACGGTCTGCGTCCCGGTGATGACGCCTGCGGACAGCTTGACGACCAGCCCGACGTCGTACGGCTCGTGCGCGGACGGCGGTGGGTTGGTGATGCCGACGGCGGTGCAGGCGTTGCCGCTGCAGGCGATGCCGTAGAGCGTGCCGGTGGTCGAGGCGACGGCCGCCTTCTTGCCGTGCGACAGCGTCACGATTACTGGGTTGGAGTCGCGGTTGGCGGTCGCGTAGCAGCGCGTCGCCGAAACGCACTCGACGGCACTGAACTCGTCGCCCGACAGCCTGACCAGATGTCCAGGGTGACCGTCATGGATCGGTACTGTGATGCCCGCCACGGACGTCGCTCCCTCGGCGGCGCCGACGAGCAGGCAATGCGATCCGTGGCAGCTGACGAGCACGTTGTCGACGTCCTGGTTCTTCTTCAAGCCGTGGACTCGATGCTCGGAGATCGAGTGCCCGTTCCAGACGCCGACGTAGAGCTTGTTGGGTTGGGCTTCGAGGTCGTAGCCGACGAGGATGCAGTGCTTGACCGCCGTACACGAGATGCCGGACATCGACACGTTGGCCGGCACCGAGGGGATCGCTCGGCGAATCGGCTTGCCGCCCCTGCCGAACGTGATCAGGAGTGGACCCGGCTTGGTGATCGACTGCGCCAGCGCGACACAACCTGCAGCACCGGCGCAGCTGATCGCCTCGAGCGAACCGGAAGTCCCGACCTTCCGCAGCTTGCCGGGCACCCCATTCTCGACCACGACGTACTCGCCGCCGTCGACCTTGGTGTTTCCGACCGCGACGCAGCGGTGTGCGGTCAGGCAGGAGACGGCGTCGATCTCGCCGGTGACGTGGTGCGTGATCGGCGCTGCGGTCGACGGGTCGTGCGAGGCGGCTTCGCTGGTGCCACTACCGGTCAGAGCCAGCGCAAAAGCGACGGTCGCGGCCGCCGAGGCGGCACCGATCCTCGAACTGCGGCGCGCTGCGCGCAGCACCCCCATGAGCGGGCATGGTAGCGGCGTACCGATAGGTGCGCGAGAGGTCGCGGTCAGCCGACGGTGACGACCGAGCCGGCGCCACCGGCCTCGCCGACCGCGACGTAGCCACCGGAGTGCTGAGCGACGCCCAGGAAGAGCCGGCTCGTGCTGACCCCAGTGGTGCTGGTCACCTTGCCCGAGGCGAGTCGGATCACCGAGCCGACGTCCTTGGTCTTGGCGGAGTTCAGCTGCTCGCCCGCGGCGGTGCAGTGCGCGGAGGTGTGGCAGGCGATGCCGTAGAGCTTTGCGCGCACCTCGATCAGCTTCGTCACGAGCACATGACTCAGCGTCACGATCACCCCGGACTGCGCACCGGAGCCGTAGCCGGCGGCAAGGCAGTGACTGGCCGACGTACATGCGACCGATGTGAGGGTCTCGTTGTCGAGCGAGTTCAGCGCTCCGGGGTGCCCACTGTGCACGGCGATGATGACGCTGTCGTTCTTCTTGTTCTTGGTGTAGCCGCCGACGACCAGGCAGTGCGAGTCGAAGCAGCCGACGCCCTGGATCGCGAGGCTCTTGCCGCTGCTCTTGACCCCGTGCGTCCGGTGCAGCGTCAGCGCGTGGCCGTTCCAGGTGCCGATCTCGATCGCACTCGGGTTCTTGAACACATCGGTGCCGGCGACGATGCAGTGGTGCAGCGTCGTGCAGGCGATGTGGTCGAGGGTCACGCCGGCCGGCGTCTTCGGCGTCGACGTCTTGGTCGGCCGGCCGCCCTTGCCGATCGATACGAAGCTGACGCCCGAGCTGGCGCTGCCGATCGCGACGCAGCCGTTGTGGCTCGGGCAGCTGACGCCATAGAGCTGGCCGCCGCCCTTGACATTGGCGATCTTGCCCGGCTTGCCGTTGTGCAGCGCGACGACGTCTCCCTTTGCTGCCGACCCGTGGAAGCCGACGACGACGCACAGCGACTTCGTCAGGCAGGAGACTGCGGACTGGACCCCGTTCACGTGATGGCTGGTCACCGCCGCCGACGCCGGCGCGGGCGTCGCGGCGAGGACACCGAGGCCGATCGCGATGATCGAGCCGAATCGTGCACAGCGGCGGAAAACGGGCCTCTTGCTCACGGGACGCATGCTAGCCACGGCACACCTCCGCAGCCGGTTCATTCGCGGCGAGGGCGCGTCGCATGCACACCCGTGGCCAGGCGTCCAGCCCGAGCTCAGCCTCGTGCCGGCGGATCTCGACGAGACCCGGAGTGAGCTCGTCGGTGCCGATCTCCATGAAGCCGAGCCGCGTGTAGTACGGACCGTTCCACGGCACATCGACGTACGTCGTCAGGGTCATCGCCGGATAGCCGCTGTCGCCGGCGACGTCCGCGACATGGTCGATCAGGGCCTTGCCGAGCCCCTTGTGCGCCTGGCTCGGATGCACGGAAACCTGCTCGATGTGAACGTTGTCATCGACGATGTCGCTGAGGATGAAGGCGATCGGTACGTCGTGCGCGTCCGTCACAACCCATGCCCGCTGACCGTTGATATAAGGGATCAGCTCCTCGTCCGAGGGCAGCTCGGCGTCGGCCACCAGGTCCATTCCGACGCTGTAGAACTGCGTGCCGGCGGCAGCTTCGATCGTGCGGATGTGCGGAGTGTCGGACGCGCGAGCCGGCCTGATCACGTGGTCGCGCACATCGATCAACTGCGCGTCGTCGCGCGCGGCAGCCCACCGATCCGGATCGTCCACCTAGGCATGGTCTCGCAGGATCACCCGTTCGGGCGTGCGGCGTTCGGGTGGTTCACGGTTCAGTCGGCGTCCTCGGTCGGGCGGAGACCGACCGCATCGTGTTCCCAGAACTCGTGCCGATAGACCAGCGTGCCTGACATCCACGGCTCGTACGCCGGTAGCAGGCGGACCTGGCAGGCCGCGTCGGGGATGCGCAGCGATGGCCGGCGAAACCCATGCGCAGCTCCAGGCGCGAGCGCGATGGCGACTCAGGGGTCTTCTATGACCCCTAACCGGCCATCGCGGCGCCATCCGACGCCGTGATTACTCCCCGGCCGGCTCGAAGGTCAGGCTGATCGAGTTCATGCAGTAGCGATCGCCGGTGGGCGTCTGTGGGGCGTCGTCGAAGACGTGGCCGAGATGGGAACCGCAGCGCTTGCAGCGGACCTCGACCCGGCGCATGCCGAGGGTGTTGTCGGGGAGCAGTTCGACCGCGTCGGAGTTGGTCGGGTCATAGAACGATGGCCAGCCGCAGTGCGACTCGAACTTCGTGTCGCTGCGGAACAGCTCGTTGCCGCATGCCCGGCAGCTGTAGACGCCGATGCGGTCCTCGTTCAGGAGTGGACCGGTCCATGGCCGCTCGGTGCCGGCCTGGCGGAGTACGTGGTACTCCTCAGGGCTGAGCTCCGAACGCCACTGGTCCTCGGTCTTCTCGACGTCGTGGGTCATCTCTGAGTGCTCCGGGGTGTCCTTGGGGCCGAAGAGCTTTCGCGTGAATGTCACGCTCATTGCAACACGCGGCTCGCCCCGGGCGTTCCCGCCCCACCCGGCGGTACGGTCCGGAGTGTGGCTTCCCCTTTCGTCGAGGTCGAGGTCGGCGACCGCACGGTCAAGTTGACCAACCCGGACCGGGTGTACTTCCCGGCCCGTGGCGAGACCAAGCTCGACCTCGCGCACTACTACATGTCGGTCGGCGAAGGCATCGTGCGCGCGCTTCGCGACCGTCCGTGCATGCTGCATCGCTATCCCGAGGGAGTCGGCGGCGAGAAGATCTACCAGAAGCGGTTGCCGAAGGGCGCACCCGAGTGGGTCGAGACCGCCGAGGTCAGCTTCCCGTCCGGGCGCACCGCGGATGAGCTGTGCGTCACCGAGCTTGCATCTGTGGTCTGGGCGGTGCAGATGTCGACCGTCGAGTTCCATCCCTGGCACACCCGCAGACCCGAGGTCGAGATGCCCGATGAGCTCCGCATCGACCTCGACCCACAGCCGGGCACCGACTTCACGGATGCCAAGCGGGTAGCCGTTTTGGTTCGCGAGGTGCTTGCGGACATCGGCGCGAGCGGCTGGCCGAAAACCTCCGGCAACCGCGGCGTACACGTCTACGTACGCATCTTGCCGGACTTCGGCTTTCGCGAGGTACGCCGGGCCGCACTCGCCTTCGCGCGCGAGGTCGAGCGGCGCTCGCCGGAGGAGGTCACCACGGCGTGGTGGAAGGAAGAACGTGGTCCCCGCATCTTCCTCGACTACAACCAGAACGCGAAGGACCGCACGATTGCCGCGGCGTACTCGGTGCGCGGCTTCGACTACGGACCGGTGTCCGCGCCGGTCACCTGGGACGAGCTCCCGGACGTCGAGACCGCGGACTTCACGATCGCGACGATGCCAGAGCGGTTCGCACGCCTCGGTGATGTCCACGCCGGGATCGACGACGTACTGTTCGACATCCGGCCGCTGCTCGAGTGGGCCGAGCGCGACGAGCGTGACCGTGGACTCGGTGACGCGCCGTACCCGCCTAACTACCCGAAAATGCCCGGCGAGCCGCCTCGGGTGCAGCCGAGCAAGATGAACCCGGCCAACTGGCCCAAGGACGCGCCGCAATGACGTCCCTGCCGTCCTCGCGCATTCCCGACCCGCTCGATGCACCCGCGATCCGATGAGGAGTGCTTGCGCCCGGCGGCATCGCGCGGGACTGGACCGCCGCCCTGCACGCGCGAACCACATCGCGGGTGGTCGCGGTCGGTTCGCGCTCGCTGGTACGTGCAGAGGCTTTCGCGTCCGACTTCGACGTGCTGCGTGCGCACGGCAGCTACGAGTCGCTGGTTGCCGACGACCACGTCGATGCGATCTACATCGCCAGCCCGCACTCCGAGCATCACGCCCACGCGCAGCTGGCACTCGACGCCGGAAAGCCGGTGCTGGTCGAGAAAGCTTTCACGCGCAACGCAATCGAGGCGGAAGCGGTCATCGATTCGGCGCAGGCACGCGGGTTGTTGGCCGTCGAGGCGATGTGGACCCGGTTCCTGCCACACGTCGATGTCGTCCGCCGGTGCCTCGAAGATGGTCTGCTCGGTCAGGTGAGAGCGGTCGACGCCGACCACGGCCAACGGCTCTACCCCGACGGCCCGCGGCGGCTCGCTGATCCTGCGCTCGCCGGCGGCGCGTTGCTCGACCTTGCGATCTACCCGGTCTCCTTCGCGCATCTCGTGCTCGGGGGCTTCACCGCGGTCCAGGCGCTGGGCGTGCTTGCCGAGACCGGCGTCGACGCAAGCGAGACGGTTGCGGTCACCGGACCGGATGGCGGGATCGGCACCCTGTCCTCGACGATGCTCGCGAACACTGCGTGCGCTGCGTCCGTCTCGGGCACGTCGGCGCGGCTGGAGATCGACGGCTGGTTCTACCAACCCAGCACCGTGCGGTTGATCGACGGCGATGACCGAGAGATCGACCGGTACGAGTCGGCGAGCCGCACCCACGGGCTCGCCTACGAGGCCGCGGAGTTCGCGCGACTCCTGGCCGAAGGCAGAACCGAGTCCGACTTGCTTCCGCTCACCGAGACGCTGCGCATCATGCAAGCCCTCGACGAGGTCCGTCGCCAGCTCGGCGTCCGCTTCCCCGGCGAGGACTGATCTCCCGGCAGTCAAATTCACCCGCTCGGGTCAGCCGCAATGCTTGACTCGTCGTTCAGTCAGTGTGAGGGTTGCGCGTTACGCCGCCTTGCCGCCGCTCAAGCGTTGCGGCAGGGCGGCCCCGGCCGCCGCGCATCCAGTAGCAAGCGGCCGGGGCCTTGGTCGTTCACCGAGAAGGACTGGGCGAGCGACCCGCGACCGACGATAGCCCTGCCTCATCCGGTTACTGATAGTCAAACGACGACTCGCCTGCGGCGGAATCAGTCGTTTTTGCATGGAGTGGGCGACACGCGACACGGATCCGCGCGCATTGGTGTGAACGTGCCACGATGCGGGTACCAGCATAAATGTCACGCCCTGGACCTTGAGTGCGACGTTTCGGTTCCGGTTGGTTGTGTCTGACCGACCGGAACCGTCATGTCTGGGGGTCCTGCGCGTGCGCTGTCGTTGCCCGTTGCGTGCACGCCCGGGAGGGGCCGGCTGTGGTGGAGTCACGGGATAGGTTGCTGACCCCCGGTGAGGTCGCAACCTTGTTTCGAGTTGATGCGCGAACGGTGACCCGATGGGCTGCCGAGGGTCGGGTGAAGAGCATTCGTACCCCAGGCGGCCGGCGCCGCTTCCGCGAGTCCGACATCCGAGAGCTGTTGCGCGAGGACGGCGCGGGCAGCTTCCGGGCCGACGACGCCGAGGCCGCCGGCGGCTGAGCGCCGGCACCGGTGCGCGGGCGCGAGCCCGCCACTCGGGCTACTGCGCGCATGCCGCGCTTCGCCGCCGAGGCGGAATCTCGTGACTTTTGCGGGCGAATGGGCCCAAACATGCGGCAGGGACGCGCTCGCCAGGTCCAACCTCCGGGGGGAGGGGTTGGACGAGCCGGATCGGTAGCTACACCGACGAACGCGCCCTGCAGCGTTAACTGAATCGGGTGAACCTGAAGAGCCGCTGAAACTGCGGTCTCAGGATTGCAGCACGTCGCGGAAGGCGAAGGTCAGCGGGCGCTCGAGCTGCTCGAAGGTGCACGAGCGCGGGTCCCGGTCGTCCCGCCAGCGGCGGAACTGCGCGGTGTGCCGGAACCTCGACCCTTCCATCTGGTCGTAGGCGACCTCGATCACCCGCTCAGGGCGCAGCGGCTCGAACGACATGTCCTTGCCGGCGTTCCACCGGTTCGGGACGCCACCCGGACCGAACTCGTTACCCGCCCACGGGTGGTCGTCCGCGGCGCCGGCGCGCAGCGGCGCGAGCTCCTCGACCAGCTCTGCGCGCCGCTTCATCGGGAACGACGCCGCGACCCCGACATGGCGCAGCTGGCCACTCTCGTCGTACAGACCGAGGATCAGCGAGCCGACGATCGGCCCGCTTTTGTGCCAGCGGAAGCCGGCGAGGACGCAGTCCGCGGTCCGGTCGTGCTTGACCTTGAACATCACCCGCTTGTCCGGCTGGTAGGGCAGCCGCAACGGTTTCGCGACGATGCCGTCGAGCCCGGCACCCTCGAAGCGGACGAACCAGTCACGAGCCACCTCGTCGTTGTCCGTTGCCGGCGTAACGTGCACGGTCGACGTCGAGGTGATCGCCTTGAGCAGCTTGGCCCGCCGATCCGAGAACGGCGCGCCCATGAGCGAGTCGTCGCCGATCGCCAGCAGGTCGAACCCGATGAACTCAGCCGGCGTCTCGTCGGCGAGCCGGCGCACCCTCGACTCCGCCGGATGGATGCGCTGCTGGAGCGCCTCGAAGTCGAGCCGGCCGTTCTGCGGAACCACGATCTCGCCGTCGACGACGCATCGCTCGGGCAGCGCCACCTTGACCGCGTCGAGGATGTCGGGGAAGTAGCGGGTCATCGGCCGTTCGTTGCGTGAGCCGATCTCCACCTCGTCCCCGTCGCGGAAGATGATCGAGCGAAAGCCGTCCCACTTCGGTTCGTACAGCAGCCCGCCAGGAACGTCGGCGGCCACCGGCACGGCCGGCACGGCCTTCGCCAGCATCGGCGCGATCGGCGGCATCACCGGGAGGTCCACGGCTGCCATCCAAGCAGGCTTTCCGAGCGGTCACGACGATCAGAACCCGCTCGTGCCGTCCGGGGTGCCCCAGCCGGTCGGACCGTCCCAGCCACGGCGCGCCGTGCACCACTGCTCGGTCGAGCAGGTCCCGTTGCTGCCGCCGGTCACGTCGTGCAGCCCGGAGTGGTGCGACCACAGGTAGCTCGCGCCGTCGCCGGTCTGCGTCTCGTTGCCGGCGAGGGCGTAGACGCCGGCGATGATCGGGGACGAGGCGCTGGTCCCGCCGAAGGTCAGCCAGCCGCTCGTGTTGTCGAACGCGTAGCTGTCGTAGACCGCGACCCCGGTCGCCGGGTCCGCGACCGCGGACACGTCTGCCTCGGCCCGGCCGGAGCATCCGGTCGTGGCCGCCGGTTGCCAGCTCGCGATGTTCAGCGTCGAGCATCCGCTGCCGGAGTTCGACCAGGCGCTCTCGCTGAAGCCGCGTGCGGCGCTCGACCGCCTGAGCGTCGTACCTCCGACCGCCGTGACCCACTTGGACGACGCCGGGTACGCGACGCCGTAGCCGCTGTCCCCGGCCGACGCGACCACGGCCACGCCCGGGTGGTGGTAGTACCTGCCGTAGCTGCGGTCGGAGGCATCGGGCCCGCCGTAGCTGTTGCTGACTGCGCTTGCCCCGAGCCGTACGGCGGTGTCGACGGCAGCGCCGAGGTTCGCCATGGAGGCGCTGTCCGCCTCGACCAGCAGCACGTGGCAATGCGGGCAGACGGCGGACACCATGTCGAGGTCGAGCGAGATCTCCTGACCCCAGCCGCCGTCCGGGTCCGGGTAGTCGTGTCCGCCGGTCTGGTCGACCTTGCGGAAGCAGCCGTTGCTCGTGGCGCACGCGGGCAGTCCGTACTGCGCGCGATAGGTGGCGAGGTCTCGTGCGGCATCGGGGTCGTCGTAGGCGTCAACCACGGCGACAGTCTGGCCGGAGCCTGCGCTGGCGGAGGGCAACGAGTACGCCGCCTGCAGGTCGGACGGCCCGTACCCGATCGGTGAGCTCTCATGGCGCACCCGGCCGCGGTGCAGGTGGTCGACCCTGATCGCGAAGCAGCGCGAGCGCGCACGGTGCGCGTGTTTGCACACGCTGTGGTCCTTCGTCGTCGCCTTCGCCGCGACCGTGCGCGACTCGTGCGGTGCGGGTGAGGCACCAGCGACGGCAGCCGACAAGAGTCCGGCTACGGCCAGAAAAGGGATGAGCAGAAGTTTGCGTCGGTGCACGACAACGACCTCCGGGTGGGACAACATGACCGGACCACGGTCGCGGCCGGTCCGGGAGCCCGGGCCGGAAATCGGCCGGCGGTGGATATCGGGCCAGCGGGCGTCGGCTGTGGGGGACGGAGGCGCCGAACAGCGTGGGAAGGACAACAGTGAGCAAGCAGCATCGCTTGAGCGGTCGGCAGGTCACGGTCATCGTCGTCGCGGTCTGCGCAGCGGTGGTGCTGGCTCCGGTCGGCGTCTTCGCCGCGAGCCACTCGACGTTCTCGCTCGCCGACGGTAAGCATCCGTCCCGCCTGGCGACCGTCACGAAGACCGGCGCGCAGGTGGTGACGGTGAGCGGCACTCCGAAGGTCCACCTCAGTGGTACGTCGACCGTGACCGCCGTACCCGGCGTGCCCGGCAAACCGTTCGCCGCGAGCGCCACAACCGCGAGCGACACGGTCTCGGTCGATGTCCCGTCCGGGTCGCACGCGGTCGTGCAGACGGTGAGCGTGAAGATCACGGTCGACAACAGCGTGACCGTTGCCGGCGCCGAGCTCACCTACACCCAGGGCGGCGTGCTCGAACGCATGGACTTCCCCACCACGATGATCGAGAAGGGCACCGGCTCCGACGACAACATCTTCGGCACGACGATCCCGGTCGCGATCTACCCGGATCCCGGGTCGTCGGTGAGCGTCCTGCCGCAGTACGACTCCGCCGATCTGGCCGACACCCAGCTCACCGTGAGCGGCTACACGACCTCGTAAGGGTGTGAACCGCTCGGGCTCAAGCGACCTTCGGCGTCGCGCGTTCGACGATCGCTCGCGCGCTCACGCCGGTCGGCATCGTTCCGAACGTGTGACCCCAGTCGCCGCCCAGTCGTGACGCGCAGAACGCATCGGCAACCGCCGGGGGAGCGAAGCGCACCAGCAACGAGCCCTGCAACGTCAACGCCATCCGTTCCACCAGCCGTCGCGCTCGGGCCTCGATCTCGGTCGACTCGGCGAGGTCACGGTCCAGCTCGTTGATCGCGTGGTCCAGCCGCGGGTCGGCTCCGACCGCGAGCGTGAGCTCGTCACGGAACGCCTCCCACACGCCGGGCTCGCGACCCAGCGCGCGCAGCACGTCGAGGGCGTTGACGTTGCCGGACCCCTCCCAGATCGAGTTGAGCGGCGCCTCGCGATAGATCCGTGCCATCGGGAAGTCCTCGACGTACCCGTTGCCGCCCAGACACTCCAGCGCTTCCGCAGCGACCGCGGTCCCGCGTTTGCAGACCCAGTACTTGCCGACCGCGAGTGCGAGCCGCTTGAACGCGGTCTCATCGTGGTCGATCGCGGCCGCCAGGCGCACCATCAACGTCGTCGCGGCCTCCGACTCGACCGCGAGATCCGCGAGCACCGCGAGCATCAGCGGCTGGTCGACCAGGTGCCGGCCGAAGGCCATCCGGTAGCGCGCGTGATGAGTGGCGTTGGCTACCGAGGCCCGCATGATCGTCGCCGACCCCAGCACGCAGTCGAGCCGGGTCATCGACACCATCTCGATGATGGTCGCGACGCCGCGCCCTTCCGCACCGAGGCGCCAGCCGACGGTGTCGTCGAACTCCGGTTCGCTGGACGCGTTGGACCGGTTGCCGAGCTTGTCCTTCAGCCGCTGGATCCGGAACGGGTTTCGCTCACCATCGGGCAGAACGCGAGGTACGACGAAACACGTCAGGCCGCCCGGCGCCTGCGCGAGCACGAGGAACAGGTCGCACATCGGCGCCGAGGTGAACCACTTGTGTCCGCTGAGCCGGTAGGTGCCGTCGGCGACCGGCGTCGCGACCGTCGTGTTGCTGCGAACGTCAGAGCCGCCCTGCTTCTCCGTCATACCCATGCCGGCCAGGCAGCCGGCTTTGTCGGCGGGGACTCTCAACAGCGGGTCATAGTTCAGCGACGTCAGCCGCGGGATCCACTCGGCCGCGAGTACTGGATCGGCGCGCAGGGCAGGCACCGCAGCGTGTGTCATCGAGATCGGGCAACCGTGGCCGCCTTCGGTGTGGCCCCACACCGCGAAGCCGGCTGCGCGCGCGACCTGCGCACCCGGACGCGGGTCGCGCCAGGGCGACGCATGCAGGCCCGCGCCGACCGCCACCGACATGAGCGAGTGCCAGGCGGGATGGAACTCGACCTCGTCGATCCGGTTGCCGTACCGGTCATGCGTGACGAGCCTCGGCGGGTTGGTGTTCGCGAGCCGGCCCCACTCCTGCGCCTCCGGCGTACCGGCGCGGCGGCCCAGGTCGGTCAGCTGCTCGAGCGCCCAGCCGGCCTCGTGCCGCTCCACGCCCTCGACCAGCGCGAGGTCACTGCCGAACACGTCGTACTCGGTCAGAGGCGGCGGCTGGTTGGCCACGTCGTGCGTCGACGCCATCCCTCCAGTGAAGCGCAATTAACGTATCGAGGCGTTGCCCACGATCGCTGAATGCCCGCCCGTCTGTTGCCGGACCTCTACGGTTGCCGGGTGAGATCGCTGCCGCGGCTGTTCTGGGCCGCCGCACGACGGTCCTGGCAGGACCGTGTGCTCGGTCTCGCGGCCGAGGCCGGGTTCTGGCAGCTGCTCTCGCTACCGTCCGCCCTGCTCGGGATCCTCGGCGTGATCGGCTTCTTCAACGGCCTGCTCGGCCGGGGCAACCTCGATCACCTCCAGCGCTCGATCGACAACGCGATGGCGAGGGTCATCGTCCCGAGCGCGGTGCACTCGACGATCGAGCCTGCCCTGCACCGCATCCTGTTCGGCGGACGCGCCGACATCGTGTCGATCAGCTTCGTCGTATCGCTGTGGACCGGGTCCTCGGCGATGGCGACCTACGTCAACACGATCACGATCGCCTACGGCCTGCGCAACCGGCGGAGCGCGGTGCGCAGCCGGCTGCTCGCGCTGAGGTTGTACGTCGGCTTCGTCCTCGCGACGATCGTGTTGCTGCCACTACTCGCCCTCGGTCCGTCCGAGATCGTCGACATCTTCCCCGACCGCTGGCACCACGTCGTCCACCTGATCACGGAGATCGGCTACTGGCCGGTCGCGGTGCTCGTCTCGCTTTCGTTGCTCGCGACGCTGTATCACCGCGCGGTCCCGCTGCGCATGCCGTGGCGGCGGGCGCTGCCAGGAGCGGTCACTGCGGTGGTGATGTGGGTGGTCGGTTCGATCGTCCTGCGCGCCTGGCTGGAGTTCGCCTTTCGCCGTACCGCGACCTATGGTCCGCTGTCCGCCCCGGTCGCCGTGCTCGGCTTCCTGTACCTGACCGCCCTCGCGATCCTCTTCGGCGCCGAGCTCAACGCCGAGATCGACCGCACCTGGCCAAGGCCGGAAACCGAGGCCCTGCGCGATCCGGAGACGCTCCCGGCTTAGGCTGACCCGTCGACGGAGTACGTCGTCGAGATCGCAGCGACCTGGAGGTTGGAATGGCCGGCGAGTCCACCGGTGGGCACGGCGCCACGCCCGTGGTCTGGGTCGCGACCGCGATGATGATGGTCGGCGTCGTTGTCGGCGGCATCGCGCTGATCGAGTGGATCTGGCCGATCTTCTGGATCGGCGTCGGCATCACTGTGGCCGGAGGCGTCGTCGGCTACTTCGGACGGATCATGGACATGGTGACCGAGTACGCCCCACCCACGCCGGAGACCACCGAGCCTGGCTAGAGCCGCCGGTACATCACGTGCAGGCCGACCAGCCCGTGCGTCGCGTGGTCGAACGCGTCCGGCACGGTGCCGATGATGTCGAAGCCGAGTGCCTGCCAGAGCGTGACCGCGGCGATGTTCGTCTCGACCACGGCGTTGAACTGGATGCCGTGATAGCCGGCTCGCTCCGCCCACTCGACGACGTACTCGCCCAGAGCCCGGCCGACGCCCCGGCCGTGCACGTCCGGATCTACCATGAAGCTCGCGGTTGCGATGTGCGCGCCGCGGCCCGGCCGGTTCGGGCCCATGCTCGCCGTGCCGACCAGCCGCTCGCCGTCCTTGGCCACGACCGTGTGTCCCGGCGGGCTCATGACCCACAGCTCGCGCGCCTGCTCGGAGCTCAGCCCGAGCGGGTAGGCGTAGGTCTCACCGGCCTCGACGATCCTCGTGAAGATCGGGTAGACCGCCGGCCAGTCCGGGCCGGCGATGGGTTCGATCGTGACTGCCATGGATCTCATTCTGCGGTGTTGTCGACCAGTCGCAGCCGCCAGACGTCCGGCACGGCAAGGACCGCCAAGGTGGGCGCAAGGATCATCACGACCACCGCCCAGGTCGCCGCATGCACCCCGCCGAAGGCGCTCGAGAACGTGCCGGCGAGCGCGAGCCCGGCGGGCACGAACGCAATCGAGCCGAGCCAGTCGTAGGCGGACACGCGAGCCAGCGTCGCCGGCGGGATGTGCTGCTGGAGCGCGCTCGTCCAGAGAATTGCGAAGACCTCGGCGCCGACCCCCTCCACGACCGCCGCCGGTGCGATCGCCGCAAGGGGCGCCCCTGCCGCGAGCAGAGCGAGGGTACCGACGGTGATGGCGATGCCGAGCGTCGCGACCACCATGGGCAGCCGAGGCCGGTAGCGCAGCATGACGAGCCCGCCGAGCACGCCGCCGATGCCGATGGCGGCGTTGATCACGCCGTACGCCGCCGGCCCGCCGAGGTCGGCCTTCGCGATGATCGGCGCGTAGACGAGGAAGCCTGCCGAGAAGGCGAAGTTGACCACCGCGAACTGCACGACGATTGCCCAGACCCAGGTCCGCGAGACGAACTCCCGCCAACCCTCGCGAAGCTCGGCCCACACGCCGGCGGCCGCCGCAGTCGGCGGCAGCGCGCTCATCGCGCGGATCAGCATCGCGGCGACCAGGAAGCTGACCGCATCGATCACCAGTGCCCATCCCGGGCTCGCAGCCGCGACCAGCGCGCCGGCGAGCGCGGAGCCGCCGATGGTCGCAGAGTTGCGCACGATGCTGGACAGCGCATTCGCGCTCTGCAGCAGGTCATCGGGCACGACCTGAGGGATCACTCCCACCGCAGCGGGCGCGGACACCGCAAAGACCGCGCCGTTGACCGCGGCGATGGACGACAGGCTCCAGAGCGCCCCGCTGCCGGTGAGGAACAACGCGGCGATCGCGGCCTGCGTGCAGGCGGACGCGACGTCCGTCCAGACCAGCAAGGTACGGCGGGAAACGCGATCGCCCCACGCCCCGCCGAGCAGCATGAACGCGACCTGCGCCACGGTGCGACACGCCAAGACGATGCCGACGTCCTGTGCCGAGCCGGTGGCGTCGAGGACGCCGAAGGCCAGCGCGACGTTGGTGAAGGCGTTGCCGACGACCGAGACCGAGTTGGCGGCGAACAAGAGCCGGAAGTCGCGGATCCGCAGGACCGCGCCCCGTGCCACGACGCCCGATCCTGCCGCAGTGGCTCGCCCGCCGCCGCCGAATTTCCGGGCGCCTCGGAGCAGGCTCAGCGCCGCGGGTTCAGCGCCGCGGGTTCAGTGCCGCAAGTTCAGTGCCAAGCGCCGTGGGACCGCTAGGGGAGCTCCTTGTAGTCACCGGAGCGCGGGTGTGGGTCGTCCTGCTCCTCGACCGACTCCGGGAAGACGTAGACGCCGTCGACCTTGGCGAAGTCCTCACTGCTGCCCTCGAGCGCGTGCTCGTGCGGAACGATCACGCCCTGGGCGTTGCCCGGCGTACCGAGCGCTGGTCGCTCTCCGCGGGTGGTCGGCTGCTGCGCCGGCTCGGTCGTCGGCTCTGGCTCGTCACGTTGGTCCTCGGTGCGGCTCACGGTTGGGGGGATACCCGACTGCGGCCCGGCGTACGCCCTGCGCCGGTCCACCTGATCAACGCGGCCGAGGACGATTCGGGCCTTTCGGCCCTGTCTGCGTCCACCCATCAGCGGGCAGACTCTGCGGATGGCCTGGTTCTTTCGCGCCCTCGAGCAGCCCGACGGGCAGTGGGTCTGCCGTCGGGGCCGCGCCGACATCGACGCGCACCCCACGCTTGAGCACGCGATCGAGCACCTGCGCGAGCTGGCCAGCGACGCCCAGCCCGCGCAGCTCGTCATCCACCGGCTGGACGGCAGCGCCGAGCCGCGGGGGCCGCTCGTCCCGGAGGGCTATTCAGCCGGCTGAGCGCAGGCTCGGCGCGTCCCGGTAGCCCATGTGCCGGATTCGCGGGCCGGCCTGCGACCCGGTGCCCCAGCCGGTGACCTTGAACCACTCGCAGGTCGGCTGCCCGGGGATCAGCAGGTCGTACTCGTCGCCCACTCGCAACGACATCGGGTTGAAGTCCTCCGCCGGGCGGACAACACCGTCGGGGGTCAGGATGTACTGAGGATTCACCGGTTGAGCTTTCCTTCCCGCCGATCCGATCCGGACTGGGGAAGGAGCCGGAAACGTTCCGTCGCCGAGGATGGCATAGCCGTTTCTTGATCGCCACCACATCCGGCACGCGTGTCCGAGGTGAGGGTGGTTGTCCTGACTGCTGACGGCCCGTTTCAGCACACGTCGCTGGCCGCGCGTTGACGTTTACGGCCTTCCAATGCCCAATGGTCCGGTTTGCCGCCAACGTTGTGTGCTGAAACGGTCAGCGACCGGCCGCCGCCGCGCGAGCCGCCGCTTCGTCGTCGTACCCGCGGATGTCGCTCACCCGGCCGCCGGTGACGGTCAGCACTTGCCACCGGTCGAAGCCCTGGCCGTCGTCGGCGGAAGTGACGGTCATCGCGACGAGGATCTTGCGGTCGTACGTCGTGACCTCGTTGACCGTCGCTCGACGGCCCTCGGCGCGTCCGCGGGAGTACCAAGCGAGCACCTGCTGGCGGTTCTGGCACGGTGGTGACGGGTCGCCCGGCTCACCCCAGGTCACATTCGGGTCGAGCAGCTCGGCGTACTGCTCGAGATCCGCGCCACTCAAGGCCGTTCGAAGCTTGTCCGCCAACCCGGCGAGAGCTTCCTCGTCCATGTCGGCACTATCTCGCTTGCCCGGCAAGGACGCAGCGCCCTCGTCCGGCGGACCGGGCCGGTGACCCGGTCGCGAGCTCAGCATCGCGCTGTTCGTGGCGGCGTACCGCCGACGACGGACCGGCCCGCCACCGGGCACCACATACCTCTTGTTGGATACGAGCTCACCGAACCCGAGCCCGCGCGACTAGGACTATCTCCAGGGAGAGTTCGGCACCTCGTCGCTGAGGAGGCGCTGGATGTCAGAGGCGAGAAACCGCCACTTGCCGTTACGGGTGTAGGTGCCGGGCAGCCGCCCTACGGATGCCCAGTAGGTCACGGTTCTCACCGGGACCCGGAGCAGGCGGGCGACCTTGCGCGCCGAGAGCTGCGCATCGGCGGGCTTGGTCATGGTCCACCGTCCCGGTCGCCAAGATCGAGTACTACCCCTAGTAGTACTCGATCTTCCTGAAGGATCTTCCGCGATTCCTGAACGCAGAGGTGACGTTGGCCACGTAGCGGTGGATACAACTACGCCGTGACGCCTCCTTGGCTGGTCGGTAGCGGCCGACCCGAGAAGCTGCAATGCACCGTTCGATCTGTTTTCTCCGTCTGCCAGGTGAAGTGAGCTAGGACATGGTCGTCGTGCGGCGCTTTCTCGGACGGCGTGTAGTGCGCGCGTCGCGACAAGGTGTGGCGCGGCCCGCTCGCACCGAGTCGAAAGGTCAGACGAATCTCGCCGTAGAAGGGCCGCTTGGTGACAGACACGCCTCTAATGATCGCCGTCGGGTGGCCGCCTGGGTTCAAGCCGCAATTGACGAGCGCAAGAAGGACGCCGTCATGATGAGCGAGCAGCGATGACGGCGTTGGTGTCGGAGCGGGTGCCGTGTGGGAAGGCGCTGCACTGGGAGCCGCCGCGTGGCAGGCGGTCAGAACGACGAGTAGCAGACTGATCGCCGCTGCACGTGCGGCGGCTGTCATGCGTCAACCGTAGAAGATGAGGGCGGCTGCTGTCCGGACTATCGCGCCCCGTCAGCCCTCGTCGTCGGCGACGGGTGTCCGGTCGTTGTCGAGGGGGTGCGGATGCTGAGCAGCTTGCGCGACAAGGCGGCCGGCTACGTCGCGAAGCTTGATGTGAAGCTCCTGGGAAAGCTTGACGAGCAACCGGAAGGCGGCATCCGGCTGTAGCCCGTAGCGGGCCATCAGCAGTCCCTCTGCGCGCCCGATCGTCAGCCGAGTGTCTAACGCCTCGTGGAGCCCTTCGATCTCGTGCTGCAGGTCCTCGGCCCGGCTGGCTGCGAAGTCTCGGTCGGCTGCCGCACGTTGACGTTCTTCGCTTGCCGCCTGCCGGGATCTGGCGGAGCGTCGCCGGTCGTCGAGTGAGTCCGCGCGATCACCGGCCGCGAGATCACGGTCCGAGCCGGCGGCGAACCGATCCAGCGCCCCGGCGTCGCGGTCATCGTCACGCGCGCGGGCCCTGCGGTCACGGAACGACCCGACCACGTCCCGAGCAAATCCGGCGGCGTCGCGCTCTCTGGCCTGTGCGTCGTAGGCATCGGCGAGACCGTTGCGTTCGTCGGCAAGCTTGTCGCGTTCGTCAGCGAAGGCGCGCAACTCCTGCGGCGTCGGCTCACCGGCCTGTGCCAGTTGCTCGCGTTCTCGCAGGACCTCCTCGGCCTCGTGCAGCGCTAGCTGCCACGCGTCCAAATCCCGCGCACACACAGCGCAAGGATACGGCCCGAATACCGGCGCAGGCCGGGGGTAAGGAGGGCACAGGAGTCACCGACCCGGTGATGGACTAGCAAAGCACCGCTAGTCCGGGCTTCGCGTCAGCCGAACGTTGAGCGCCTCCGGACCCGCCGACGAGGCGGTTCCACGGTGGTCAGGCGTACGTCGCGCGGTTGTGCCGGCTGTTTCGTCTGGCCCGAGGACCGGACGCAGCTTGTGACGGAAGAAGATCCACACGAGGAGACACCGGAAAGCGACATCGATCCGGTGCTCGATC
Organism: Mycobacteriales bacterium; assembly: GCA_035504215.1. Taxonomy (NCBI): domain Bacteria; kingdom Bacillati; phylum Actinomycetota; class Actinomycetes; order Mycobacteriales; species Mycobacteriales bacterium. The sequence continues at coordinate 6,710 of DATJSI010000127.1, read as the reverse complement.
CTCTCCTTGGGCGGCTTGCTCGCTACGTCGCTGAGCACTCAACCGGCGCTGGCGATGTCATCCCTGCCGGACATCCCCCGCCGAGTCCGGCCAGCCTCGATGACGTCGGTGTCGCGCACGCGATCGACGGCGACGGTACCGCCCTGTGCAGACCAGGCCTGCGGCTCGAGCAAGTGGACGGCTACTACTGGGACGACGTACCGAGCGAGCAACGTTGCCTCAGCTGCGCCGCCGTCCTGATGTCCAACGGTCACTGACGTTCGCCCGCGAGACCCGGCTCAGGAGCCGGCCGGTGCTTCTGCTGGTGGGCGGTACAGGACTTGAACCTGTGACCTCTTCCGTGTCAGGGAAGCGCGCTAGCCAGACTGCGCCAACCGCCCGTTCGGTGTTGCGAGGCGGGAGCGGGAATCGAACCCGCGTACAGGGCTTTGCAGGCCCTTGCCTAAGCCACTCGGCCATCCCGCCTGGATAGTGCAGTGGGGCGCCCCGAGAGGCGCCACCGAGCGGACGACGGGATTCGAACCCGCGACCCTCACCTTGGCAAGGTGATGCGCTACCAGCTGCGCTACGTCCGCGCGCCCGAGGCGCCAGACCGCCTCCTCGGTGCGCCGCCGATGTTACAGGAGCGCCGGGCATGCGAGCATCGCCCCGTGGTGCTCCCGCAGCAGGATCGGCGCTGGCCGAAGGCCTCCGACTGGCTGGCGGCCGGGCCGGGAGAGCGACCGGTCGATCTCGCCGTTCTCGGCGTTCCGGCCTTCGCCACCTCTCTGTCCCAGAGCGGCGCCCACGCCACCCCCGGAGCGGTACGCCGGGCGCTCGGCCGGTTCTCGACGTGGTGTGCGTCGCGCCGGCTCGACGTGGCCGAGATGGTCGCGCCGTGGGACCGCGGCGATGTCGCGGACCCCGACGTACCGGTCGAGGGCGAGTGGCGCGTGCGCACGGCGGCCGAGACCGCGGCGGCGAAGTCTCGCCTGCTGCTCACGATCGGAGGCGACAACTCGTTGAGCTACCCCGTGATGGCGGGCGCGTTCGGCGACGACCTGTCGGCCGCCGGCCTGGTCACGCTCGACGCCCATAACGACCTGCGCGACGGGCGGAGCAACGCGACACCGGTCCGGGACCTGATCGAGGCCGGCCTGCCCGGCGAGCAGATCGTGCAGGTAGGCATCGCGGACTGGGCCAACAGCAGGTCCTATGCCACCGAGGCACACGCGCGCGGCGTGACCGTGATCGGCCGGGGCGAGGTCGCCGGTCGGGGGATCGGCGACTGCCTGCGCGAGGCGTTCGAGATCGCCGGCGCGGGTGGCGGCGACATCTACGTCGATCTCGACCTCGACGTGTGTGACCGCTCGGTGGCGCCGGCCTGCCCTGGGGCGGTTCCCGGCGGGCTGTCGGCTGCGGAGGTGCTGCAGGCGGCGTTCCTGTCCGCCAACTCCCCCCGGGTCCGCGCGATGGATATCGCCGAGGTGGACGCGACCCGTGACGCGCCAGACGAACGCACGATCTCCCTCGCCGCGATGTGCCTGCTCGAGGTCGCGGCCGGACTGGCGCTACGGAACGACTCGTGACGGTTTGGGTCAACGGAGTGCTGGCCGAGCCCGGCGCACCCGTGCTGCGCGCCGACGACCACGGCGTGACCGTCGGCGACGGCATCTTCGAGGCCACCAAGGTCGTCGACGGCCGGCCGTTTGCTCTCACCCGCCACCTGCGCCGCCTCGAACGCTCGGCCAGAGGCATGGCGCTCGAGGTCGACCTCGACGTCGTGAGAGCGGGAGTCGAGGCGGTCCTTGCGGTCGACGACCTTCCACACGCGCGGCTGCGGATCACCGTGACCGGCGGCCCGTCGCCGTACGCCACGACTCGAGGTGAGACCGGCCCGACGATCATCGTCGCGACCTCGCCGCTGGCCGAGTGGCCCAGCCATGCTGATGTCGCGATCGTCCCGTGGCGCCGCAACGAGCACAGCGCCACCGCCGGACTCAAAACCACGTCGTACGCCGACAACGTCATCGCGCTTCGGTACGCGCACGAGCGAGGTGCGAGCGAGGCGATCCTCGCCAACACCGCCGGCGAGCTCTGCGAGGGCACCGGCTCGAACGTCTTCGTCGGGATCGGCGGCCGGCTCTACACACCGCCCGCCCGCACCGGGTGCTTGCTCGGCATCACCAGGGACCTGGTGGTCGAGTGGCTGGGCGACGTCGTCGAGGAGGCGACGCCGGTAGGGGTGTTGGCGACGGCGGACGAGGCGTTTCTGACGTCGAGCACACGCGACGTCCAGCCGATCCGCCTCGTCGACGGCACGGCGCTGCCGGCATCGCCGGGTCCGCTGACCGCTCGGGCAATCGAGGTGTTCGCAGCTCGCAGCATGGAGGGGGAGCCATGACCGTCGTCGTCACGCCCGCACCGCTGACCCCGGAGGAGGTCATCGCGGTCGCCCGCGCGGACGCCGAGGTCGTCATCTCCGATGAGGCGCTCGCGGTGATGGCGAGCAGCCGTGCGCATGTCGAGGAGCTCGGCGAGTCCGAGGTGCCGGCGTACGGGATCTCGACCGGCTTCGGTGCGCTCGCCACCACCGAGATCCCGTTCGAGCGCCGCCGCGACCTTCAGCGGTCCCTGGTGCGCTCGCACGCGGCCGGGACCGGCGCGCCGGTCGAGCGCGAGGTCGTGCGCGCGATGCAGCTGCTGCGGCTGCACACCCTCGCGACCGGCCACACCGGGTCGCGGCCGCTGCTCGCAACGACGATCGCCGCGATGCTGAACGCCGGCGTGACGCCGGTGGTGCCGGAGTTCGGGTCGCTCGGCTGCAGCGGGGATCTCGCCCCGCTCGCCGCGTGCGCGCTCGCGATGATGGGCGAGGGCGAGGTGCACGACGAGTCCGGGGAGCCGGTCGACGCTGCGGTCTCCCTGCGCACGCACGGGATCGAGCCGGTCGTCCTCGAGGAGAAAGAAGGCCTCGCCCTGCTCAACGGCACCGACGGGATGCTCGGCATGCTCGTCCTTGCCAACCAGGACCTGGGCGGCCTGGTCACCGCGGCCGACCTCGCTGCCTCGATGAGCATCGAGGCGCTGCTCGGCACCGATCGGGTGTTCGCCGCCGACCTCCATTTGCTACGCCCGCAACCCGGTCAGGCGGCGTCGGCGGCCAACATGCGGGCGATCCTCGCTGACTCCGCCATCGTCGCTTCCCACCGCGGGCCCGACGACACCCGCGTGCAGGACGCCTACTCGCTGCGTTGTGCTCCGCAGGTGGCCGGCGCCTGTCGGGACACCCTGGACCACGCCCGCCGGGTTGCCGGATACGAGCTCGCGTCCGCGATCGACAACCCGGTCGTTCTGGACGACGGCCGGGTCGAGTCCAACGGCAACTTCCACGGCGCCCCTGTGGGGTACGTCTGCGACTTTCTCGCCATCGCCGCCGCCGATCTCGCGTCGATCTCGGAACGACGTACGGATCGCATGCTCGACCGCCATCGGTCGCAAGGGCTGCCACCGTTCCTCGCTGACGACCCAGGAGTCGACTCGGGACACATGATCGCGCAGTACACCCAGGCCGCCCTGGTGAACGAGTGCAAGCGGCTGGCGGTGCCCGCGAGCGTCGACTCGATCCCCTCGTCGGCGATGCAGGAGGACCACGTGTCGATGGGGTGGTCGGCGGCCCGCAAGCTGCGCCGGGCGATCGACCTCGCCGGGCGGGTGGTGGCGATCGAGATCCTCACCGCCGCGCGGGCGATCGACCTGCTGGCACCGCTCACGCCCGCGCCGGCGACCGCAGCGGTGATTGCTGCGTTGCGCGAGTCCGTTCCCGGACCGGGTCCCGACCGTCACCTTGCCCCGGAGATCGCCGCCGCGGTTGTCGGGGTCCGTAGCGGTGAGTTCGTCGCGGCCGCTGAGCAGGTGACCGGCCCGCTGGCCTGATCCCGGCGGGTGCGCCGCCCGCGTTCGCTGGCGTAACCTCCGCGACATGGATGGTGCACGCGTCGTCCGCGCCCCGCGCGGAACCCAGCGAACCGCGCACTCGTGGGGAGCCGAAGGCGCCCTGCGGATGCTGCACAACAACCTCGACCCGGAGGTCGCCGAGCGGCCGGACGATCTGGTCGTGTACGGCGGATCGGGGCGAGCCGCGCGCGACTGGCACTGCTTCGACGCGATCGTCGAGTCCTTGCGCACGATGGCGCCGGACGACACGCTGCTGGTGCAGAGCGGCAAGCCGGTCGGCATCGTCCGGACCCACGAGATGGCACCGCGCGTCCTGATCGCAAACTCCAACCTGGTGCCGAAGTGGGCGACGCCAGAGCACTTCCGCGAGCTCGAGGACCTCGGCCTGATCATGTTCGGTCAGATGACCGCGGGCTCGTGGATCTACATCGGCACCCAGGGCATCCTCCAGGGCACTTTCGTGACCTTCTCCGAGGTCGCGAACAAGCACTTCGGCGGCACGCTCGCCGGCCGATGGGTGCTGACCGCCGGGCTCGGCGGGATGGGCGGTGCGCAGCCGCTCGCGGTCACCGGCAACGGCGGAGCGGCGCTCTGCATCGAGGTCGACCCGAGCCGGGCCCAACGGCGGCTCGACCACGGCTATCTCGACGAGATCGCCGACTCGCTCGAAGACGGCCTGGCCCGGGTACAGGCTGCGGCCAAGGACCGCCGCGCGCTGTCGGTCGCGGTCGTGGCCAACGCCGCGGACGTGCTTCCCGACCTGGTCGCGCGCGGCATCGTCCCTGACGTGGTGACCGACCAGACCAGCGCCCACGACGCGCTGAACGGCTACGTGCCCAACGGCATGACCGTCGACGAGGCGCTCGAGCTCCGTCGTACCAAGCCCTCGGAGTACGTCGAACGCGCGCAGCAGGCCATGGCCGTGCACTGCCAGGCGATGCTCGACCTGCAGAAGGCGGGCGCCGTGGTGTTCGACTACGGCAACGGGTTGCGCGGGCAGGCTCGCGATGTCGGCGTCACCAACGCTTTCGACTACCCGGGCTTCGTGCTGGCGTACATCCGGCCGTTGTTCTCGCGTGGCGCGGGGCCCTTCCGCTGGGCCTGCCTGTCGGGTGACCCGGCGGATCTGGCCGCCACCGACCAGGCCGTGATGTCGGCCTTCCCGGACAACGACGACCTGCAACGCTGGATCCGGTTCGCGGCGAAGAACGTGAAGGGCGAGGGGTTGCCGGCCCGGATCTGCTGGCTCGGGTACGGCGAGCGCCACCAGGCCGGCCTCGCGTTCGACGAGCTGGTCGCGCGCGGCGCGATCACCGCACCGGTCGTCATCGGCCGCGACCATCTCGACGCCGGCTCGGTGGCCAGCCCGGAGCGCGAGACCGAAGGCATGCGGGACGGCACGGACGCGGTGGCCGACTGGCCGTTGCTCAACGCCCTCGTCAACACGTCGTCCGGTGCCAGCTGGGTCTCGATCCACCACGGAGGCGGCGTCGGTATCGGCAAGTCGATCCACGCCGGGCAGGTCGTCGTCGTCGACGGCAGCGAGCTGTCGCGCCGGCGGGTGGAGCTGGTGCTCACGAACGACCCGGGCATGGGGGTCATCCGGCACGCCGATGCCGGCTACGACATCGCGCTCGACACCGCACGGACGGTGGGGATCCGGATGCCGCTCGAGCCGGGCACGCACGCGCCGGCCTGGCAGGAGTGACCCACTCGGCCGGTCTGGTCGTGCGCCGGATCGGCCGCCTGACCACGTGGGCACGGCCCCGCCTCGTCGATGCCGCCGTCGTGATCGGCGCCGGCCGGGTCGAGTGGGTCGGGCACGACCGCGACCTCCCGCTGGGTCTCGAGGACCGGCCCGAGCTGGACGCGGCAGGCGCGGCGGTGATCCCGGGCTTCGTCGACTCTCACACCCACGCGGTGTGGGCCGGCAGCCGGCGCGACGACTTCGTCGGACGGCTCGAGGGTGGTGGCTACAGCCCGGCCGGGATCGCATCGACGGTCGCCGCCACCCGCGCTGCGTCGTACGACGAGCTGGTCGGGCTGGCCGCCGGCCGGCTGGCCGCGATGCGGTCGCGCGGGACGACGACGGTCGAGGTCAAGAGCGGGTACGGCCTGACCGTCGACGCCGAGACCACGTTGCTGTCCGTAGCCGTTGCCGCCGCCGATGCCGCCGGTGTCGACTGCACGACGACATATCTCGGTGCGCACGTCGTCCCGCCGGACCGCGACCACGCGGAGTACGTCGACGAGGTGATCGCGACGCTGCCGACCGCGGGAGAACGCGGGGCCCAGTGGTGTGACGTCTTCTGTGACGAGGGCGCGTTCACCGTTGACGACGCCCGGCGGATCCTCACGGCGGCCATCAGCGGCGGGCTCGGCGGCCGTATCCACGCGGACCAGCTCAGCCACACCGGCGCGGCGGCGCTGGCGGCCGAGCTCGGATGCGCAAGTGCCGACCACCTCGACCACGTGTCGGAGGGCGATGCGAAGGCACTGGCCGCGACCGGCGTGGTCGGCGTATTGGTGCCGGTTGCCTCGCTCTACACCCGCAACGGCCGGTGGTCACACGCCGCGGTGCTGCGCGAGGCAGGAGTCACGCTCGCGGTTGCCACCGACTGCAACCCGGGTACGGCGTGGTGCGAGTCGATGCCGTACGCGATCCAGCTCGCCTGTCTCGAGATGGGGCTCGGAGTCGACGAGGCGCTTGCTGCCGCGACGCTCGGGGGAGCGAAGGCTCTGCGGCGCGACGACATCGGCCATCTCGGCGTCGG
>DATJSI010000126.1 GCA_035504215.1 Mycobacteriales bacterium | reverse complement strand
CCCGGCTGAGCAGGCGAGGGATGCCTTCCAGGCTCACCGCCGTCACGTTGCGCGCGGCCAGCGTCTGGGCCAGCGCCGGATCGCCGAGCAGGCCGAGCAGACCGACGACGACCTGGCCGTCGCGCAGCGCGGCGATGGTCGCTGCGGACGGCGGCCGGACCATCAGCAGCACGGCGGCATCGCCGACCACGGTCGACCCCGCGGCGACGGTCGCGCCCGCGTCGGTGTAGGCGCGGTCGGGGAACCACGCGCCCTCACCGGCACCTGCCTCGACGGCGACCGCGCAGCCGGCCGAGCGAAGGCGGCCCACCCCGTCCGGGTCAAGAGCGACCCGCCGCTCGCGTGGCGCCGTCTCCTTGACGACGCCGACGGTGAGCTCCATGAACCTGCCTTTCGTCGGTGGCCGCATCATTGTCCTCGTCCGGGTCACGAGTCCGCGGGAGGACCGGCCGGTGGCGGGCCCGTGCCGATCGGCGCGTGATGGTCGATCCGGCCGGCGAGCGGGCGGATCAGGAGTAAAGTCGCCTCAATACGAGGCGTCATCGCTTGGACCGCGCGAACGACTTCCGCGCACCGAGGGTGACCTGGAGAGCGCGGATCGAGGCACCTAGCGTCACATGCTCGCCGAACACGTCACAGTGGCACCGCCTCGATGACCGCAAAGGAAACCCGACAGCGCGACCGGGTCGTGATTCGGTTCGCCGGCGACTCCGGCGACGGCATGCAGCTGACCGGCGACCGCTTCACCTCCGAGACGGCCGAGCTCGGTAACGACATCTCGACCCTTCCTGACTTCCCGGCCGAGATTCGGGCACCCGCAGGGACGCTGGCGGGTGTCTCGGCGTTCCAGCTGCACTTCGCCGACCACGACGTGAAGACGCCCGGCGACATCGCGGACGTGCTGGTCGCGATGAACCCCGCCGCCCTCAAGGCCAACCTCGCCGAGCTGCGCCCGGGCGGCGACCTGATCGTCAACACCGACGAGTTCACCACTCGGAACCTGTCCCGGGTCGGCTACCCGGTCAGCCCGCTCGAGAACGACACCCTGTCGGCGTACCAGGTCCACGCCGTGCCGTTGACGTCTCTGACGGTTGAGGCGCTCAAGGAGTACGACCTCACCCGCAAGGAAGCAGAGCGAGCGAAGAACATGTTCGCGCTCGGCCTGCTGTCGTGGCTGTACAGCCGCCCGACCGAGACCACGCAGGAGTTCCTCGCCCAGAAGTTCGCCAAGTCGCCGGTCCTCGCGCAGGCCAACCGCACGGCGTTCAGCGCGGGCTGGAACTTCGGAGAGACGACTGAGGCGTTCACCGTCCGCTACGAGGTCAAGCCCGCGGTCATGACGCCGGGCCTGTACCGCAACATCACCGGCAACGTCGCGCTGTCCTACGGCCTGCTCGCCGCCAGCCTGTCGACCAAGCTGCCGCTGTTCCTCGGCGCCTACCCGATCACGCCCGCGTCGGACATCCTGCACGAGCTGGCGAAGCACAAGCGGTTCGGTGTGCAGACCTTCCAGGCGGAGGACGAGATCGCCGGCATCGGCGCCGCGCTCGGCGCGTCCTTCGGCGGCGCCCTCGGTGTCACGACCACGAGCGGTCCCGGCATCGACCTCAAGTCGGAGACCGTCGGCCTGGCGGTCACCCTCGAGCTTCCGTTGATCATCTGCGACATCCAGCGGGCCGGCCCGTCGACGGGCATGCCCACCAAGGTCGAGCAGTCCGACCTGCTGCTGGCGATGTTCGGGCGGCACGGTGAGGCGCCGGTGCCGGTGATCGCACCGCTCTCGCCGTCGGACTGCTTCGACACAGCCATCGAGGCGGCGCGGATCGCGACGAAGTACCGCACGCCGGTCTTCCTGCTCTCCGACGCCTACCTCGCGAACGGCTCAGAGCCCTGGCTGATCCCGGACGTGGCCGGGCTGCCGGAGCTGGGGGTCGAGTTCGCGGCCGAGCCCAACCACCACACCGCGGACGGCGGCGCCGAGTTCTGGCCGTACCTTCGCGACCACGACACCCTGGCCCGGCCGTGGGCGATTCCCGGTACGCCGGGTCTCGAGCACCGCATCGGCGGGATCGAGAAGTCCGACGGCTCGGGCAACATCTCCTACGACCCCGCCAACCACGACGCGATGGTGCGGCTGCGCCAGGCGAAGGTCGACGGGATCGCGCGCGACATCCCGCCGTTGGCCGTCGACGACCCGGCCGGCGACGCCGACCTGCTGGTGCTCGGCTGGGGTTCGACGTACGGCCCGATCGGTGCCGCGGTCGGGATGGTGCGCGAGAGCGGCGGGCGGGTCGCGCATGCGCAGCTTCGCTACCTGAACCCGTTCCCGGCCAACACCGCCGAGGTGCTTGCGAGGTACCCGCGGGTGCTGATCCCCGAGATGAACCTCGGCCAGCTCGCGATGTTGGTGCGCAGCCGCTTCCTGGTCGACGCGATCTCGTTCACCCGGGTTCGCGGTCTGCCGTTCAAGGCCGACGAGCTGGCCGACGCGATCAAGGACGTGGTCGAGACCTGATGGACCTCACCCCATGAGCATCCCGAGCCAGCCGAACGGACGCCGCGGACTCGAGCTGATCCCGGTCGCCAGCGAGAAGGCCTCCAAGAAGGAGTACACCTCCGACCAGGAGGTGCGCTGGTGCCCGGGCTGCGGCGACTACGCGATCCTCGCCGCGGTGCAGTCCTTCCTGCCCGAGCTCGGCCTGAAGCGCGAGAACATCGTCTGCATCTCCGGGATCGGGTGCGCGGCGCGCTTCCCGTACTACCTCAACACCTATGGGATGCACTCGATCCACGGCCGCGCGCCGGCGATCGCGACCGGACTCGCCACCTCGCGCCCCGATCTCTCGGTGTGGGTCGTCGGCGGTGACGGCGACTTCATGTCGATCGGCGGCAACCACCTGATCCATGCGCTGCGCCGCAACGTCAATCTGAAGCTGTTGATGTTCAACAACCGGATCTACGGCCTGACCAAGGGTCAGTACTCGCCGACGTCCGAAGTCGGCAAGGTCACGAAGTCGACGCCGGCCGGCTCGATCGACACGCCCTTCAACCCGGTCTCGCTGGCCCTCGGGGCGGAAGCCACGTTCGTCGCTCGCACGATCGACTCGGACCGCAAGCACCTCACGTCGGTGCTGCGGGCCGCGACCGAGCACCGTGGTGCGGCGTTCGTCGAGATCCTCCAGAACTGCAACATCTTCAACGACGGCGCGTACGACGTACTCAAGGACCCCGACACCCGTGACACCGCTGTTCTGCGGCTCGAGGACGGCCAGCCGGTGCGGTTCGGCGTCGAGGCGGACAAGGGCGTCCGGCTCACCGGCCGGGGTGGCCTCGAGGTCGTCGACGTCGCCGACGCGGGCGAGGACTCGATCCTCGTTCACCACGTCGACCACGACGAGCCGGCGCTCGCGTTCATGCTCTCGAGGCTGGGCAACGTCAACGGCGGCGTGACGCCGGTCGGTGTCTTCCGCTCGGTCGATCGCCCGACGTACGACGACGAGGTCCGCAGTCAGGTCGACGTCGCACGCGAGGCTCGCGGCCCAGGTGACCTGGCGGCGCTGCTCGCGAGCGGCGACACCTGGCGGATCGGCTGAGCCGGCCGCTGGTCAGTCGGCTGGCAGCCTGATCGTTCCGCGCGACTTCAGCGAGGCGGACCCGGTGCGCGAGAGCGACAGCGGCGGCGCGATGTCCTCGAGCGAGCGACCCTCGGAGTCGACGCCGAGAACGATCTCGACGATGCCACCGATCGCCATGACCACGGCACCGAGCAGGTAGCCCCAGAACAGCCGGGTGTGGTCGGTGCCGTTGCCGATCAGGTGCCCGTAGAGCCACGGGCCGAACGCGCCGAAGCACTGCGCGATCGAGAAGAACACGGCGATCGCCTTCGCCCGTACCTCAACCGGGAACACCTCGGACACCGTGAGGTACGCCGCGGAGGCGCCGGCGGAGGCGAAGAAGAAGATCACGCACCACCAGATCGTCTGGGTCACCGCGTCGAGCACGCCGGCCTTGAACAGCACCGCCGAGATCAGCAGTAGCGTCGCCGAGATCAGGTAGGTGCCGGCGATCATCTTCCGTCGCCCGATGCTGTCGAAGAACCGGCCGATCAACAGCGGCCCGCACAGGTTCCCCGCGGCGAAGAGCATGAAGTAGTACGGCGTGTGTCCGGAGTCGACGCCGTAGATCTTCGTGAGCACCAGCGCGTAGGTGAAGAAGATCGAGTTGTAGAGGAACGACTGGGTGATCATCAGCACGGCGCCGAGGATCGCCCGCGGCGGGTACTCCTTGAACAGCGTGCGAGCCAGGGCGAAGAACCCGATGTTGTTGGCCGGGCTGATGTCGATCGCCTTGGACTCGTCCACCGGGGCCAACTCGGTGGACTTCCCCGCCTCGTCCTCGATCGCCTTGACCGCAGCCTCGGCCTCGTCCGCCCGGCCGTGCATCAGCAGCCAGCGCGGGCTTTCCGGCAGGTTCTTCCGGACGAAGAGGATGACGAAGCCGAGCACCGGGCCGAGTAGGAAGGCGAACCGCCACGAGTAGTGCGGCGAGATGTTGTTGACGACCGCGACGGTGAGGACGGACGCGATCAGCGCGCCACCCCAGTAGGTGCCGTTGACCGCGATATCGACCCGGCCGCGGTACTTCGCCGGGATGAGCTCGTCGATTGCCGAGTTGATCGCGGCGTACTCACCGCCGATACCCATGCCGGCGATGAACCGGGTGCCGTCGAGCCAGTAGACCCACCCCTGACCGTGACCCGCGGTGCACGCGGTCAGCGCGCCGCCGGCGAGATACACGCCGAGGGTGATCATGAACAGGTTCTTGCGTCCCCACTTGTCGGACATCCGGCCGAAAAACAGTGCGCCGGCCACCTCACCGAGCAGGTAGATCGTTCCGACCGAGAACGCGACCGATCCGGAGCCCAGCCCGAGCGCGGACTTCTGGCTGATGATGTTGGTGACGTTGCTCGCGATCGTGATCTCGAGGCCGTCGAGGATCCAGGCGACGCCGAGCGCGATGACCAGACGGGTGTGGAAGCGGGACCAGTCGAGCCGGTCGAGCCGGGCCGGAACGAGGCTCCGTGAGCCGTCGGCTTCGGTGGAATGCCGCTCAGCAG
>DATJSI010000125.1 GCA_035504215.1 Mycobacteriales bacterium | reverse complement strand
GAGATCCTGCGCGACCTGCTCATCGACCCACGCAAGAACTACCAACCCCGAGGCATCCCACCCGGCCCAGCACCCAAAAAGCGATAACCCGAACCTGCACAATGCAGGTTCAGGCCATTCCGATGTCCCGAGACATCACATTGGTCGGGATGACAGGATTTGAACCTGCGACCCCCTCGTCCCGAACGAGGTGCGCTACCAAGCTGCGCTACATCCCGAAAGCCTGCCCGAGTCTAGGGCAGGCCGGCTAACCCCTGCCTGGCGTGAGGGTCAGCAGGGTCGCCTCGGGCGGGCAGGCGAAGCGCACCGGGGCGTACGGCGAGGTGCCGAGACCGGCCGAGACGTGCAGCCAGCCGCCGTTCGGCCACGCTGAGAGCCCGCGGGCCCGGCTGCGGTCGAGACCGCAGTTCGTGACCAGGGCGCCGATCCCGGGGACCCGCAGCTGGCCACCGTGGGTGTGACCGCTCATCACGAGCGAGAAGCCGTCGGAGGCGAACGCGTCCACGACTCGTGGTTCCGGGCAGTGCGACAGGCCGATCGCAATGTCGCCGGTCGCCTCGCCGGCGATCCGGTCGTAGTGGTCGGCATCGAGGTGGGCGTCGCTGACTCCGGCCAGCTCCACCTGCACGTCACGGACCACGATCGTCGTACGCCGGTGTGTGAGGTCGAGCCAGCCGGCCGCGGTGAACGACGAGCGCAGCTCGCCCCAGGGCAGCGGACGTCCCATGTCGCGCGGCCGGTCGCGATCGGGGAACAGGTAAGACGCCGGGTTCTTCGGAACCGGCGCGAACCAGTCGTTCGATCCGGGCACGAACGCGCCGGGTCGTTCGAGCAACGGGCCGAACGCGTCGAGCACCACCGGCGCGCCCTGCATCGAGGCGAGGTTGTCGCCGGTGTTGACCACGAGGTCGGGCTCCAGCTCGGCGAGCGAGCGAACCCACGAGACCTTCCACGGCTGGCCCGGCGTGGCATGCAGGTCGGAGACATGGAGCACTGACAGCGGTGTTGCGCCATCGGGCAGGATCGGCACCTCGACCCGCCGCAGCCGGAAGGCCTTGCGCTCGTATGCCCAGCCGTAGACGGCGGCGCCGACGCCGGCCGCCGCGAGGCCGAGTGGTGCCGCGATCAGTCCGCGCATCAATCCAGGGTAGGTCGGGCGTAACAGCTCTGCCGGTAGCGAGCCCCTACCCTTTTGCCATGGCCCTGAAGGAACAGCTGCGCGCAGACCTCGTGACCTCGATGAAGAGCAAGGACGAGCTTCGCCTCTCGACGCTGCGGATGGCGCTCACGGCGATCACCAACGAGGAGGTCGCCGGGAAGAGCGCGCGCGAGCTCTCCGACGACGAGGTGCTCAAGGTGCTCGCCCGCGAGGCGAAGAAGCGCCGGGAGGCCGCGGAGGCCTTCGATGCCGCCGGCCGAGCGGAGCTCGCCGCCAAGGAGCGCGCGGAGGGTGAGGTCCTCGATGAGTACCTGCCCGCGCAGATGCCGGACGACGAGCTGTCATCGATCGTCAGTGCTGCCCTCGCGTCGACCGGGGCGAGCGGCCCGCAGGCGATCGGTCAGGTCATGAAGGTCGTGCAGCCTCAGGTCGCCGGCCGTGCGGAGGGTGGCCGGGTCGCGGCCGAGGTACGCCGGCAGCTCGGCTCCTGACCTGCCTCGTCCCCGGCCGGTTGGTCAGTGCCGGTGGTGTCGGTGGTGGCGGTGCGGGTGCTTGGTCGGTGAGCCCGAGGGCGACACCGGTGGGCTCGACGGTGGTGGCGTCGGGGGTGACGACGAGGGTGGCGGCGACGACGGTGGTGGCGACGCGCTCTTCGACGGCTTCGGCGTCCCGTCGCTGATGAACAGCTTGATGACACTGCCGATCGGCGCCTGCGAGCCACCGGGCGGAGCAGTACGCGCCACCGTCCCGGCCGGCTCGGAGCTGTGCACCGAACCCGGGACGATCTGCGGCGTGAAACCGATCTTGCTGAGGGTGGCCTCGGCGCTGGCGGGCGAGTCGCCCACGACGTCCGGCACCTTCTGCTGGATGCCGATCTCGTAGTAGCTCGAAGGGCCGGTGAACTGCAAGACCGGGTCGCCCTTGAGCGCCGCGTTCAGCGTCGCCTGCCAGATCTTCCCCGCGATCGTCGCGCCGAAGACCTCGCCGTAGGTCACCCCGCCGATGTTGAGTCCGTCCAGCGTTCTGTTGGGCTCGGCCGGAATGCCCGCCCACACCGCCGACGCAAGCTGGGGGGTGTAGCCGGCGAACCAGGAACCGTCGTAGTTGTCCACCGTTCCGGTCTTCGCCGCGGCGGGCCGGCCGGTCAACGCATCCGTCGTACCAGTCGCTCCTGGCACGGTCAGTACGCCACGCAGGATCGAGGTCACGGTGTTGGCCAGCCCTTGCGGCACGACCTGCGTGCAGCGCGACTTCGGAACCGGGTAGTGGTGGCCGGTGCGATCGACGATGCTCGTGATCACGATCGGGGTGCAGTACTTACCGTGCGCGGCCATGGTCGCGTAGGCGCCGGCGACGTCGAGCGGCGAGAAGCCGTACTGCGCGCCCGCACCGAGGACGAAGGGGCCGATCTGCTCCGGCGGCTTGCCGGTCCCCTGGGTGACACCCATCGCCTCGGCGAGCTTCACCGGCTCGCATACGCCGGTGCGCTCTTCGAGCTGGGCGAAGAACGTGTTGACCGAGAACCAGGTACCCGACTCGAGGTTGAACGTGCCGCTTTCGCTGTCGCTCGCATTGTGAACCGGCCACGGCGCGACCGGCAGCCCGGCGCAGTTCGTGAGCCCGGTGATGTCGACCGTGCCGGGCGACTTGATCTTGGTCGAGAGCGGGATGCCTTCCTTCAGCGCCGCAGTCAGCACGAACAGCTTGAAGGTCGACCCGGCGTGGAAGCCCGGGCTGCCGCCATACCTCTCGTCGACGGCGTAGTCGATGCTGTTCTGGCCCTTCTTCTTGCTGTTTCCGTACGGCGTGCTGACGGCGAGCGCCTTCACCTGACCGGTGCCGGGCTGCACGACTGCCTCGGCGGACACCACGTGCGACTTGCGCTCGTGGGCGTGGACGTAGGCATGGATGCCGTGCTGCGCGGCTTCCTGCACCTTGGGCGAGAGGGTGGTGGTCACGGTCAGCCCGCCACGGCGCAGCATCGTGAGGCTCAAGCCCGGCGTGTGCTCGAAGACATGCTTCACGTAGTCGCAGAAGTAGGCGAACTTCGAGGCGATGCAGTCGGCCGGCTGGTTGTGGATGTGTAGCTTGATCGGCTGAGCAACGGCCCGGTTGTACGTCGCCTGCGTGATCGAGTGGTACTTCAACATCTGGCCGAGGACGGTGTTGCGCCGCTCGGTCGCGACCTTCGGGTAGTACCGCGGGTCGTAGGCCTCGGGCGACTGGACCAAGCCGGCGAGCAGGGCGCTCTGGTCGAGAGTGAGGTCGCTGACCTTTTCGTGGAAGAAGTGCTCGGCCGCGGCCCCGATGCCGTAGGCACCGTCACCGAAGTAGGCGATGTTCAGGTAGTCGTCGAGGATCTCCGGCTTGGTCAGCGTCTTCTCGAGCTCGATCGCGTAGCGGGCTTCCTTGAGCTTGCGGGCGAAGGTGTCCGCGATCGCGGCTTCGCGCTGCTTCTTGGTCCGGGCGTCCTCGATCAGCACGTTCTTGACGTACTGCTGGGTGAGGGTCGACCCGCCCTGGGTCACCGACCCGGCCTGGCCGTTGTGGAGCAGCGCGCGCAACGTGCCCTTGAAGTCGATGCCGGCGTGCTCGTAGAAGCGGACGTCCTCGATGTCGATCAATGCGGTCTGCATGACGGCGGGAATCTGGGTGAGCGGGACGATCACCCGGTCCTGGTCGTAGAACGTCGCGATCGGCTCGCCGTTGGCGGCGAGCACTCTGGAGATCTGCGGAAGCGGCTTGCGCTTGAGGTCGGTGGGCAGCTTCGCGAAGTCCGTCGTCGCGGTCCGCGCCAGCAGGCCGCCGCCGCCGACGAACGGCAGCAGCATCCCGGCCATGATGATCCCGGCGACGATGCTGACCGCGACCAGCACTCCGATGCTCTGGGTGAGGGAGCCGCGGCGCACGACAATTAGCCTAAGTGGCGGTGTCGGAGACTCGGCCGATTGCGGCGAAAAGCGGGAGAACTTGATCGGCCGAACGGGTGAACCTCACCACCCGTTAGAACTACGTAAAAAGGGTGCTGACGGGTAGTGTTGCCCGTCCTGTCCGGTTCGTACTGTTACCGCATGCCGTGGAGACAAGATTGGACGTTGCGCGCCGCCTGCCGACGCGTCGCGCCCGACGAGCTGTTCACCTCTGGAGCAGCTCAGCACAAGGCAAAAACAGTGTGCCGCGGCTGCCCGGTCCGCACCGAGTGCCTCGCCGATGCACTGGACAACCGGGTCGAGTTCGGCGTGTGGGGTGGGCTCACCGAGCGTGAGCGCCGGGCGCTGCTGCGCCGCCGCCCGAACGTCGACTCCTGGCGCGACCTGCTCTCGACCGCGATGCAGGAGTACGAACGCGCCCAGTCCGTCGACCTCGCGATCTAGCCGGTCAGCCACCCGCGACGGCTTGCGGGGCTGAGGCTTCCGGGCCGTTCGACAGCTCCGCTCCGATCGCCCGCAGCCCGTCCAGGTCGTGCACGTCGCCGGCCTGGACCGCCACCGCCACCGTCCTGACATCCGGGTGCGCCGCCCGGAAGCCCGACGCCCGGCGCTCGTCGCGGGCCGCGGCGGCGAGCCGGTCGGCGTGGATGCGTAGCACGGCGGCCGCGAGCGGCTCGTCGCCGGTCTCGTCCAGCGCCTCGGCCGCTGCGAGGGAGCGCTCGACGGACAGCCCAGGCGCGGCACTGCGGTGGACGCGGTTGAGCACCAGCCCGGCCAGCGGCATCCGGTCGGTCTCGAGCCGCTCGACGAAGTACGCCGCCTCGCGCAGCGCGTCGCGTTCCGGCACCGCGACGACCAGGAACGACGTACCCGTCTCCTTCAGCAGCTGGTAGGTCTGGTCGGCGCGCTCGCGGAAGCCGCCGAACATGGTCTCGAGCGAGGCGACGAACAGGCTCAGGTCGCGCAGCGCCTGGGCGCCGAGAACCCGGTTGAGGACGTCGGTGAAGACCCGTACGCCGATCGTGAAGACCTTGAGGTAGGCGCGGCCGCCGGCGCGCGCCGGAGCGGTCAGCAGCCGGATCATCCGGCCGTCGAGGAACCGCCCGAGCCGTTGCGGGGCGTCGAGGAAGTCGAGTGCGGAGCGACTCGGCGGCGTGTCGACGACGATCAGGTCCCAGCGCCCCTCGGCCTTGAGCTGGCCGAGCTTCTCCATCGCCATGTACTCCTGGGTGCCGGCGAAGCTCGACGACAGTGACACGTAGAACGGGTTGGCGAGGATCGCCTTGGCGCGCGAAGGGTCGGCGTGGGTCAGGACGATGTCGTCGAACGTCCGCTTCATGTCGAGCATCATCGCGTCGAGCCGACCGCCCGCGGACGTGTCGATGTCCTGCACCTCGCGAGGGGTGTTGTCGAGCTCGACCAGGCCCATCGACTGGGCCAGCCGGCGCGCCGGGTCGATGGTGAGCACACACACCGCGCGGCCCTGCTCGGCGGCGCGGAGTGCAAGCGCGGCGGCGGTCGTGGTCTTGCCCACGCCGCCGGCGCCGCAGCACACGATGATCTCCGCGGTCGCCAACAGGCGGTCCACGTCGCATGCCTTGCCCGTCGCCGGCATCGTCAGACCATCCCGGCGTCCTGCAACCGGCCGGCGAGCTCCTGCAGCCCGGCCAGCTCGGTCGCGTCGGCGATCATCGGCAGCTCGTAGGTCGGCCGCTCGAGCTGCGCGAGCGCGTCGCGCTCCTGTTGTTCGAGGTGGACCCGGCCGGCATGGTCGGCGGCCTCGGCGACGAGCGTCGCGACCGTCGCGCTGTCAGCCGCGATCCCGGCCGACTTCAGGCCGCGGCTGATCTCCGTCCGGTCGAGCCGCCCCTCGGCGGCTTCGGCCAGCCGGTTGGCCGGGAGCAACGGCCCACGCACCTGGTTGACGATGACGGCCCCGACCGGCAGCCCGGTGGCGCGCAGCTCGGCGACGCCGTCGGTGGTCTCCTGGACCGGCATCTCCTCGAGCAGGGTGACGATGTGTACGGCGGTCTTCGCCGACCGGATCAGCCGCATCACGCTGTCCGCCTGGTTGCGGATCGGGCCCATCTTGGCCAGTGCAGCCACTTCGGAGTTGACGTTGAGAAAGCGCGCGATCCGGCCGGTCGGCGGCGCGTCGAGCACCACTGCGTCGTAGATCCGGCCGCCGCCACGGCGCTCGCGGGTCGCGGCCTCCATCACCTTTCCGGTGACGAGGACGTCGCGCATGCCGGGCGCGATCGTGGTGGCGAAGTCGATCGCGCCGATCTTCTTCAGCATCGCGCCGGCCCGGCGCAGGTTGTAGAACTGCTCGAGGTACTCGATCAGCGCCAGCTCCGGGTCGATCGCCAGCGCATAGACCTCACCGCCGCCCCGGGCCACGGCCACCCGTCGCTCTTCGTACGGCAGCGGCGGCGTGTCGAACAGCTGGGCGATGCCCTGCCGGGCCTCCACCTCGGTGAGCAGCACCTGCCGCCCCCCGGCCGCGAGCGCGAGGGCCAGCGACGCGGCGACCGTGGTCTTGCCCGTCCCGCCCTTGCCGCTGACCACGTGCAGCTTGACGGCAGGGAACTCGGCCACGCATCGAGCGTAGAGCCGGTGGAGTGCTCCACCCGCAGCGCACAGCGCTCCCGGTCGGTCATACGCTCTGCCCGTGCAGAAGTGGGAGTACGCGACGGTCCCTCTGCTCGTCCACGCGACGAAGCAGATCCTCGACACCTGGGGCACCGACGGCTGGGAGCTGATCCAGGTCGTGCCGGCACCCGGTGGCGGCGACCAGCTGGTCGCCTACCTGAAGCGGCCGGTCGAATGAGCGCGGGCGTGGACGCCCGGCTGGCCGAGCTCGGAATCAGCCTGCCGTCGGTGACGACGCCGCTCGCGTCGTACGTCCCGGCGACACGCAGCGGGGACCTGGTTTTCACCTCCGGGCAGCTGCCGATGGTCGACGGCCAGCTCGCCGCGACCGGCAAGGTCGGGGCCGAGGTCGATCCGGACGCCGCCGCCGACCTCGCCCGCACCTGCGCGCTCAACGCCTTGGCCGCGGTCCGCGGGCTGGTCGGCGACCTCGACGCGGTCGTCCGCGTGGTCAAGGTGGTGGGGTACGTCGCGAGCGCGCCGTCGTTCACCGGTCAGCCGGCAGTCATCAACGGCGCCAGCAACGTGCTCGGCGACATCTTCGGCGACGCCGGCAAGCACGCCCGGAGCGCGGTCGGTGTGGCAGCGTTGCCGCTGGACGCGCCGGTCGAGGTGGAGCTCATTGTGCAGGTGCGTTCGGACCTCGCGATCTAGCCCAGCGAGGTCACCCGGTGGTCGACGACGCGACGGCGCAGATGTTCGCGGGCCTGGTCGACACGGTGAAGCGGCTCGCGGCCGGTGAGCTGGTGCCGGCCACGCCACGTGACGCCGCGACCGTCATCCTGCTTCGCGAGCACTCCGCAGGCCCCGAGGTCTACCTGCTGCGGCGCAAGCCGACGATGGCGTTCGCGGCCGGCTTCTTCGTGTTCCCCGGCGGTTCGGTCGACCCCAGAGACGAGTCGTTCGCCGACGACGCGTGGGTCGGCCCGCCGCCCGACCAGTGGGCGTCCCGGCTGAGCTGCGACGAGCCGGTTGCGCGATCACTCGTCTGTGCCGCGGTGCGCGAGACGTTCGAGGAGTCCGGCGTCCTGCTTGCCGGCCGCAGCGCCGCCGACGTGGTCGAGGACACCAGCGGCGCGGAGTGGGAGGCCGATCGGGTGGCACTGCTCGACCGGTCGGTCTCGCTCGCCGAGCTGCTCGAGCGGCGTGGCCTCGTGCTGCGCGCCGACCTGCTCCAGGCGTGGTCGCACTGGATCACCCCCGAGGTCGAGCCGAAGCGCTTCGACACCCGCTTCTTCGTCGCGGTCATGCCGGCCGGGCAGCGCACCCGCGACGTCGGGGGTGAGGCCGACCGGGTGGTTTGGGTGACTGCGGCGGACGCACTCGCGGCAAACCAGCGGGGCGAGCTCGCGATGCTGCCACCGACCCGTGCGGCGCTCGATGACCTCGCTGCGTACCCAGATGTCGCTGCCGTCATGGCCGGAGCGGCGGACCGTGCGGTCGAGCCGGTCATGCCCAAGCTCGTCCTCGACGAGAACGAACAGGTCCGATTCCTGCTCCCCGCCGACCCGGACTACCGATGACCGAGCCGGAGCAGACCACCGCTTCAGCGGCCCGCTTGCTGGCGCCCAACCCGAGCCCGATGACGCTCGACGGCACCAACACGTGGGTGCTGCGCGAGCCGGGCGGGACCCGGCTGGTCATCGTCGACCCCGGGCCGCTGCAGAACGGCCACGTCGACCGGCTCGCCGCGCTCGGCCCGATCGACCTCATCGTCCTGACCCACGGCCATTTCGACCACGCCGAGGCCGCGCCGCGCTTGCACGAGCTGACCGGGGCGCCGGTCGCGGCGCGGGATCCGGCGTTGTGCATCGGCGCGCCACCGCTCGCGGATGCCGCGCGCGCCTCCGCGGCGGGGGTCGAGTGGCTGACCGTGCTCACCCCTGGCCACAGCAGCGACTCGGTGTGCCTGCTGCTCGAGTCGGACCAGGCGTTGCTCACCGGCGACACGGTGCTCGGGCGCGGCACCACTGTCGTCGCACACCCGGACGGTCGGCTCGCCGACTACCTCGACTCGCTCCAACGGCTGCGGGATCTCGCGCGGCAGGAGGTCTCCGTCGTACTGCCGGGCCATGGTCCGGTCGTCACGGATCCGGTCGAAGTGCTGACCTACTACCTCGTGCATCGCCACGAGCGGCTCGACCAGGTGCGTGCGGCGGTGGCCGCGGGGGACCGCGACCCGAAGGCGGTCGTGCGACGGGTGTACGCCGATGTCGACCCGGTGCTGTGGCCGGCCGCGGAGTTGTCGGTGCGTGCCCAGCTCGACTACCTGGCCGGCGACGACCGCTGACTCAGTGGGCGCGGCGGGCGAGGCGCTGAGAGTCGAGCAGCAGGACGCTGCGGCCGTCGAGCTGGAGCCAGCCTCGATGGGCGAACTCCGACAGCGCCTTGTTCACCGTCTCGCGGCTCGCCCCGACGAGCTGGGCCAGCTCCTCCTGGGTGAGGTCGTGCTGCACCCGGATCGCGCCGTCCTCGGCGACGCCGAACTTCGCCGACAGGTCGAGCAATGCCTTCGCCACCCGGCCGGGGACGTCGGTGAAGACCAGATCCGCGACGGCCTCGTTGGTACGCCGTAGCCGCCGGGCCAGGGCGCGGACCAGCTGCACCGCGAGGTCGGGTCGCTCGAACATCAGGGGGCGCAGGTCGTCGTGGTCGAGTGAGGCCAAGGTGGCGGCGGTGACCGCCGTCGCGCTCGCGGTACGCGGGCCGGGGTCGAACAGCGACAGCTCACCGAACATCTCGCCCGCGCCGAGCAGTGCAAGCAGGTTCTCCCTGCCGTCCGCCGAGGACCTCGTGATCTTCACCTTGCCCTCGATCACCACGAACAGCCGGTCACCCGGGTCGCCTTCGCGGAACACGACATGCGCGCGCGGGAGGCGGCGGGTGGTCATGGCCACCTCGAGTCGCCGCGCCGACTCGTCGTCGAGCGCCGCGAACAGCGGCATCCCGGCGAGCAGCCCTTCCACGATCAACCTCCGCGAGCCCCGACCCGACCGACGTCGAGTGTGCCGCACCTGACCACGCCGATCGAACCGGTTCGTGCCCGCTGTCGTTCACCGGGCGGACGGCGCCGCGGTCAGCCGCCGATCGGGCCGATGCTCACCGTGCCGTCCTCGGCCACCGACCAGCCCGGGTTGGTCGCGATCTCCCAGCGGAACCCGCTCGGGTCGGCGAAGTAGCCGTGGAACCCGCCGAAGTCGGCGTACTGGGCCGGCTTGAGGATCGTGGCGCCGGCGGACTCGGCGGCGGCGAGGGTTGCCACGACCTCGGCCTCGGTCGGCAGGATCTGCGCAAGCGAGAGCGGTGGGGGCCCGACTGCGTGCGGATCGCCCCCCACGTCCGCGTCGAGATCGTCGGCGCCGAACAGACCGAGCAACAGGCCATGGCCGATCTGGATGAAGATGACCGCGCCCGGTACTTCGAACACCGGTTGCCAACCCAGGCCGTCGACGTAGAAGGCGCGGGAGGCACCCAGGTCGTCGACGCCGAGGGTGACCAGGTGGACCGAAGCTTCCATGCGGCGATCGTCGCAGCCCGCGACGACATCGCGATTACTGCGATGCCGCCTTGGGGGTGTTCGGCGGTGACGGCAGGACGCTCAGGCACAGATCGGGGTGCTCGCGGTAGCGCGCGATCAGCTCTCCGGTTGCCGCGGACAGCCGGCGATGCAGCGCCGAACGGTACGCCGACAGCTGGATCTCGGCGGCGGAGAGGTCCTTGATCAGCTCGGCGTTGTGCTCGTCGTCGCCGGCCTTCGGCTGCCGTGCCCACAGCGAGCCGAGGTCGGGAAGCGGCGGCATGTCGTCGACGGGGACGATCGTGATCAGCGCGCTGCGGTTGCCGGTGAGCCGCTCCTCGGTGAACATCGAGGTCAGGTCCTCGACGCTCGCGGACGCGCCGGTCTCGGCGGCTCGGACCAGGTCCAGCCGGGCCTGGATGATCCGCCGCCAGTAGGAGACCCGCCCTTCCTCGCTGCTCAAGGTCGCGCGGTAGTGGCGGAGCCCGTCCAGCGAAAGGTGGTCGAAGTCCGCATTGCGCTCTGGCGGCGCTTGAAGTCGGTCCGCTGTGGGCCGGTTCGGCATCGTCACACTCCGCAACTCTTATGGCGGAATCGGCGGACTTCCGCTGATGCTTGAGGCATCCGGACGGCCCGTCACTCCTACGGGCTACCCCACCGTAGGCTCATCGATGTGCCGGCAGCCGAGACTCGCACCGCTCTGGTGCGCCGCGCCCGCCGGATCGACCGCGTGCTGCAGGCCACCTACCCGGACGCCCACTGCGAGCTCGACTTCACCTCTCCGCTCGAGCTGCTGGTCGCGACCATCCTGTCCGCGCAGTGCACGGACAAGAAGGTCAACGAGGTCACGCCGACGGTCTTCCGCAAGTACCCCGACGCCGCCGCGTACGCCGCCGCCGACCGGGCCGAGATGGAGACGATCCTGCGGCCGACTGGTTTCTTCCGGGCGAAGACGAACAGCCTGATCGCGCTCGGGCAGGCGCTCACCGAGCGGTACGCCGGTGAGGTGCCGGGCCGGCTCGACGACCTGGTCACGCTCCCCGGTGTGGGTCGAAAGACCGCGAACGTGGTACTCGGCAACGCCTTCGGCGTACCCGGAATCACCGTGGACACCCACTTCGGGCGGCTGTCGCGGCGGTTTGGCTGGACCGCTGAGGAGGACCCGGTCAAGGTCGAGTTCGCGGTCGGGTCGCTGTTCGAGAAGAAGGACTGGACCGGCCTGTCGCAGCGGCTGATCTGGCACGGCCGACGGGTCTGCCACTCGCGCAAGCCGGCCTGCGGCGCCTGCCCGGTGGCACGGTGGTGCCCGTCGTACGGGCTCGGCCCGACCGACCCGGTCCAGGCGGCGAAGCTGCTGAAGCCGGCGTCCTCGCTGGCCGCGGCGTCATGATCCGCCGCGGGCTCGTGGCGGCCCTGCTGCTCGCGCTGGCCGCCACCGCCTGCTCGTCCGGGCCGTCGTCGGTCGGGCCGGGCCCCGGTGGCGACCAGGCCACGCTGAGCAAGCTGATCGCGAAGGCGGATCTCGCGCCGTGCCCGTCGTCGAGCACCAACGTCGTGAGCGGCGGCCTTCCCAACGTCACGCTGCCCTGCCTCGGGCACGGTCCGCAGGTGCACATGGCCGGGCTCACCGGCCGGCCGACCGTCGTCAACATCTGGGGCTCGTGGTGCGAGCCGTGCCAGGCGGAGATGGGCTTCCTTTCCAAGGCGTACGACACGGACCGGGCCAAGGTGCGGTTCCTCGGCGTCGACACTGTCGACGAGGCGGGCAGCGCGCTGGACTTCGACGCGCACGTCACCCCGCCGGTGCACTTCCCGTCGGTGTTCGACGAGGACCGCAAGGTCCTCACCGGCGGGCACCTACCGGTGTCGCCGCCGGTCACGCTGCTGGTCTCGGCGGCCGGCCGGATCGTGCACACCCAGCACGGCGCGTACACCAGCACGAGGCAGCTTCAGCAACAGATCGCCGCGTACCTGCACGTCTCCGTCTAGGGATCTCGTGGAGCCCGAGGAGGTGGCGAACCCGCCGGACTGGCTGGGGCCGGTGATCGACGCGGTGCGCACTCCCGGGCCGGTCCCGTTCCTGGTGCCCCGGGCGGACGACGCCGAGCAACTGCGCGAGGCCGCGGTCCTCGTGTTGTTCGGCGAAGGGCCGACCGGCCCCGACGTCCTCTTACTGCAACGCGCGGCCGACCTGAGGGCGCACGCCGGCCAGCCGGCCTTTCCCGGCGGCCGGATCGACCCGACCGACGACGGACCGGTCGACGCCGCGCTCCGCGAGGCGCATGAGGAGACCGGCCTCGACCCCGCAGGGGTGGTCGTCATCGGCACGCTGCCCGAGCTGTGGATCCCCCCGAGCGGCAACGTGGTCACACCGGTGGTCGGCTGGTGGCGTAAAGCGAGCGAGGTCGGCGCGGTCGACCCGGCCGAGGTGGAGGCGGTCGCGCGGGTGCCGATCAGCGAGCTGGTCGACCCCGCGAACCGCCTGATGGTGCGGCTTCCGATCGGGAAGGACTCGCCGGCCTTCCGGGTGGCCGGCATGCTCGTGTGGGGCTTCACGGCCGGCGTGCTCAGCTGGTTGCTCGCCCTCACCGGCTGGGAACGTGAGTGGGACCGCTCTGTGGTCGAGCCGATGCCAGGAACGCGTTCCTGATGGACGGGCTCGACGTCGTACTCATCGTGGTCTGCATCGGCTTCGCGATCAGCGGCTACCGGCAGGGCTTCATCATCGGCTTCCTGTCCTTCGTCGGCTTCATCGGCGGGGGCGTGCTGGGCGCGAGGTACGCCAGCGACCTGCACTCGCACTTCTCGCTCGGGCTCGATGCCGCGTTCTACGGCCTGTTGGTGGTTCTGCTCGGTGCGATGGTCGGCCAGCTGCTGGCGACCCTGCTCGGCGCGGCGTTGCGCCGCGAGATGACCTGGCGGCCGCTGCGGATGGCGGACTCCCTGGCCGGCGGAGTCGTGAGCGTGCTGTCGGTCCTGCTGGTGGCGTGGCTGCTCGGCGCCGCGATCGCCAACACCAGCGCCGGCGGCGTCTCGCGCGAGGTGCGCAACTCCAGCGTGCTGGAAGGTGTCGACAAGCTGGTCCCGTCAGTGGCGAACACCTGGTTCGCGTCGTTCCGGCGGTTGCTCGACCAGGACCTGGACCGCAACGGCTTTCCGCCGGTCTTCGGCGGCATCGGGTCGATCGACGTCGCCCCGGTGTCACCACCCGACCCGAAGCTGGCCCACAGCCGCGCCGTGGTCGACGCGCAACCCGACGTCGTCAAGGTCACCGGCATCGCGGACTCGTGCAGCCGGGCGCTCGAGGGCAGCGGGTTTCTCTACGGGCCGAACCGCGTGATGACCAACGCGCATGTCGTGGCCGGCGTCGGTTCGCCCAAGGTCATCACCGCGGACGGTCGGCAGCTGTCCGCAACCGTTGTGCTCTATGACCCGGAACGCGATGTCGCCGTACTCGACGTACCCGGGCTGAACGGTACGCCGCTGTCGTTCGCCGGCCCGGTCGGGCGCGGCAAGAGCGCCATCGTGCTGGGCTATCCCGAGAACGGGCCGTTCACCGCGAGGGCGGCGCGGGTCCGCGGCGTGCAGGACGCCCGCGGGCCCGACATCTACCAGGATCGCGAGGTCACGCGGCAGATCTACTCGCTGTACTCGACCGTGCTGCCGGGCAACTCGGGCGGCCCGTTGATCACCCCGGCGGGCCGGGTTGCCGGCGTCGTGTTCGCGGCGGCCGTCGGTGATCCGCGGACCGGCTACGCCCTCACCGCGCACGAGGTTGCGCCGGATGCGGTGTCGGGTCTGCGCGCACACACCCAGGTCTCGACCGAGGGCTGCGACTGACCCGGATGCGGCGCCCGTCCAGGTGCTTGCTATAGTTAGCACCAGGAAACCTCAACAATGGCAACGAAGGAGGCGAGCATGACCCGCGTCACGGTCACCCGCCGCGTGGTTGCCGACCCGCCCGGCGTCGCGCTGCTGCTCGCCGAGCCGCAGCCTTGGGCGGATGCCGGTTACTCCTGGCGGGTGCAGCCACCCACCCGCGACGGTGACCAGTTCACCGCCGAGCTGCACGTGACTGACCCGGCCCACCGGTCGCTGGCCGGCGACATCACCGTCACGCCGTCCGACGTCACCGGCTGCGAGCTCCGGCTCGTGGTCGACGCGCCGAACCGCGCGGCGGCCCGGCGACTCGAGCGGTCCGCAGCGGCATTCCTCGACGCGCTCGGCGTGCGCGCCCGCGAACGCTCCGCCGCGGCCTAGCCAACGGTGCCGGGAGCACCGCCCGGCCGCGTCAACCGCGGGAGCACCTCCAGCGCAGCGGCGTCCGCGGCGGTCGAGGCCGCCCACGAACGCAAGCCGTCGACGTCCACGTCGTACGGCGAGCTGCCGGCAAACCCGGCGAGGCTCTCGGCCGCACGGTCGAGCAGCGCCCGCGCGCCGGCCTGGTTGCCGCGCAGGCCGTGGGTTACGCCCACCGCGAGCTGCGCAAGCCCGCGCCACAAGCCGCGCTCCTCGCCGGCGGTGCCGGGGGCCTTCCAGACCGCTTCGAGGACCTCGTGTGCGGTGAATGGCGCGCCCGCGTCGAGCAGCTGCTGGGCCTTTACCAGCGCCTCGGCCGGCGGCAGCGCGGGCTCGTCTTCGGCCTCGGCGCTCCCGGCGGATCGGGCGAGTGGGCGGCCGAGCCGGTCGCGGACCCGCGCGTTGCGTGGGCGTCCGGTGGCGTCCCGGTCGCGCCGCTCCGAGGGCCCGCTCAGCCCTTGCACCAGCGCAACAGCTCGCCGGTGACCAGCTCGGGCACCTCTTCTTGCGGGAAGTGCCCGACCCCCTCGACCAGCCGCCACTCGTAGTCGGCGGCGACATAGCGGCCGGAGCCCTGCGCGGTTCGGGGTAGCGCTGCCCGGTCGAGGGCCCCATGCAGCTGCAGGGTCGGTACGTCGATCGGAGTCCGCATCGCCCGGCGGTAGCGATGGCCATCGGTTCGCGTAGTGGAGCGGGCCGCCCAGCGGTAGTACTCCAGCGCGCGGTTCGGGGTGTAGAGGATCTGCATCGCATCCCGGTATCGGCGCTCGGCCTGCGGGTCCGGGTAGCGCGGGCCGCCCCACTCGCGCAGCAGTGCGGCCACATTGGCGGCGTCGTCTGCGACCAGCCAGCGCTCCGGCGCCCAGGGCAGCTGGAAGCGCGCGACGTGCCGGCTCGCGGCCCGCTGGTCGCGGTCGTGGCGCAAGGCCTGCGCCCAGCGCAGCGGGTGCGGGCTCGCGCAGATCACGATGCGACGCGCGACCGTGGGGTGCAACGCGGCAACCGACCAGGCCAGGTGGCCGCCCCAGTCCTGGCCGACGATCACCGCATCGCGCTCGCCGAGCGCCCGCACCATGCCCGCCACGTCGGCGGCGAGGGTGGGTGCGTCGTACCCGCGGGGTGGCTTGTCGCTCGCGGCGTACCCGCGCAGGTCGGGAGCGACGGCCCGGTAACCGGCATCGGCGAGGCCGACCATCTGGTCGCGCCAGGTCCACCAGAACTGCGGAAACCCGTGCAAGAGCAACACCAGCGGCCCGGTGCCCGCCTCCGCGACATGGAAGCGCACCCCGTTCGCCGTGATGTGCCGATGCGTCCACGGCCCGTCGATGAGGACGGCGGAGTCGTCGACCAGCCGGCGGTTGCTCATCCCGGCGTCGGGGTGGACTTCTTCCGCGGGTGGCGGATCGAGGCAATCGAGAGCTTCACCGTTCGCTGAGTGCGCTTGGGACCGCTCAGTCCTTTCATACGCAGGACGCCCAGCCCGGCCAGGATCGCGGCGACCAGCCCGAACACCCCGGCCATGCACAGAAAGCCTGCCCAGACGCCGATGTTCAGGCCGGCCGCGAAGCCGAACCCGCCGGCGAACGCGGCGAGGACGAGGGTGAAGATCCCGAACACCCCGGCCCCGCTGAGTAAACCGGCGCCGACACCGACCTTTGCGGCCTGCGCGCTCAGCTCGGTCTTGGCGAGCTCGATCTCCTGATGGATGAGCAGCGACATGTCCCGGGTCGCGGTCGCGAACAGCTCCCCGAGGGACTGCTCGTCGACCGGCGTTCCGTTGCCGCCATAGGTACGGGTTGACGCCACCTTGCCTCCTGACCTCTGTTGCCGATCCGTCGACTCGACGGCTATCCGTCCCGCCGTGCGTGGCTTCGCGCAGCATGCCACCCGGCCGCGGCAGCGACCACTGCGGCTCCGGCCACCCCGACCGCGACCGAGCGGCGAGGCGCGGGCACCGTCGGGAACCGCGACCGCAGCGGCACCGGGTGCGCGAACGTCAGCACCGGCCAATCCCTCACCGCGGCCTCGCGCCGAAGGGCCCGGTCCGGGTTGACGGCGTACGGATGCCCGACTGCCTCGAGCATGGGTACGTCGGTGTGCGAGTCGCTGTAGGCGTAGCAATCGCCGAGCTCCCAGCCGTTGCGCGCGGCGAGCTCACGCATGGCGTCCGCCTTGAAGGAGCCGAACGCGTAGAAGGCGAGCGAGCCGGTGTAGCGACCGGCCTCGACCACCATCCGGCTGGCGATCACCTGGTCGGCACCGAGCATCTCGCCGATCGGGCCGACGACCTCCTCGCCGCTGCTCGAGACGATCACCACCGCCCGCCCGGCCGCATGATGGTCCTCGATCAGGGCAACGGCTTCGTCGTAGACCAGCGGGTCGATCAGCTCGCTCAGCGCGCCTGCGATCACGGACCGCACCTGTTCGGCGTCCCAGCCGGTCATCGTCGCCGCCAGCCCGTCGCGCAGGCGGTCCATCCGGTCGGCGTCGACTCCGCCGAGGTGGTAGACCAGCCGCGCATAAGCGCCTTTCGCCATCGACCGGCGGGTGATCAGACCCGCTTCCCGGAAGGCCCGGCCCAGCGCCAGCGTGCTCGACGTCGCGATGATCGTCTTGTCGAGGTCGAAGAATGCGGCGGCATCCGACACGGGGCCCAGGGTAGAGGCCGGATCGCTCGCGTCCGGACCGTCGGTGGTTGGCGGAGCCGGACACCGAGAGCGGTACGCCGGACAAGGGACGGCCCCCGCTGGGGGGGATAGCGGGGGCCGTCGCAAGGCCCAACTCCGGGGGGTTGAGTCGAGCCAGTCCGTGGGTCATCTGCAGTTGACAGTTGATTCTGTTCCCTCGACCGGCTCAGGCAAACCCTTTGGCAAAGAAACTTTCGGTGTCGCTGGCGGTCGAACGGCGCATGGGCGACTTATCCCCAGATTGTCGGGCACTATGCGGCGTCCACCACCCGGGTAACCGGGGGTGCGCGGGCCGGTCCGGACCGCCATCGTCGCCGTCATGCCCGCCGCCGCAACCGTTCTCGTGGCCTGCGAACGGGACGACCTGCGGGCCGCCGTCGGCCGGCTGGTGACGGCGGCGGGTCTGGCCGCCACGATGCCCGTCGCCGCGGGTCGCGCCGCGCTGCTGAGCCCCGCCGCGTGGCGATCGGCCGCGGCGGTGATCGTCGGCCCGGACCGGTTGGGGGAACTGGCCGCCGCCGCCCTGCCTCGGCGCAGCGGCGTGCTGGTGGCGGCGCTCGAGCGGCTCGACGAGGCGGGTTGGCGCGCGGCGGTGGCGATCGGCGCGGAAGCCGTGCTGACGCTGCCCGCCGACGAGCGGCGGCTGGTCGAGCTGCTCTGCGGCGCGGCCGAGCCGCCCGCGCGGCAGGGTGCGGTGATCGCGGTGGTCGGCGGCTCCGGCGGGGCGGGCGCCTCGACGCTCGCGGCCGCGGTGGGCATCGCCGCCGCGCGTGCCGCCCCTGCGCTGCTGATCGATGCCGACCCGTACGGCGGGGGCCTCGACGTCCTGCTCGCCGCCGAGGACCGCCCGGGGGTCCGATGGGCGGACCTGGCGAGCGCGCGCGGCCGGCTGCACCCCGAGCGGTTGGGTGCGGCGCTGGTCGACCTCGACCGGCTCCGGCTGCTGTCCTTCGGCCGTACCCCGCTGGCCGATCTGCCCGCGGGAGCGGCGGCGGCGGTGTTGAGTGCGGGCCGGCGCGGGTTCGACCGCACCGTGGTCGATCTGCCGCGCCGCTTCGATCCCGGCAGCACGTTGCTCGCCGGATCCGCCGACTTGGTGGTGATCGTGGTGGTCAACCGGGTGCGCGCCGTCGCCGCCGCTGCGGTCCTTGCACGCGCGCTTGCGAGCGCCGAGGCGAGGTTGTGCTTGGCGGTCCGGATCAGCTCGCGCGGCCAGCTGTCGGTCCGGGACGTGACGGGTGCGGTTTCGCCGCCCGCGGTTGCGGTGCTGCGCGACGAGCCGGCGGTAGCCGCAGCCGCCGAGCAGGGGCGGCTGCCGATCGGGCGGTCGCGCGGATCGCTGGCGCAAGCCGCCGAGGCCGTGCTGGCCGCCGCCACCGAGGTACCAGCGGGGGCGACCGCGTGACCGGCTTTTCGGACGGTGCGCCCGACCTCGCCGGATCGCTCGGTGGCGACTGGGGCGGCAGTGTCCCGCTCGAACCGCTGCTGTCGGACGAGACGGTCACTGATCTGCTCGTGAACGGTCCGGGCCCGATCTGGGTGGATCGCGGTGCCGGTCTGGTGCCCACGTCCGTCGTCGTCCCGGACGAGGCGACCGCGCGGCGCCTGGCCGTCCGGCTCGTGGTGGCCGGGGGCCGGCGCCTCGACGACGCGGCGCCCTATGCCGATGCGCGCCTGCCCGACGGCGTACGAGTGCACGCTGTTCTGCCGCCGATCGCGCCGGGAGGGACGCACATCTGCCTTCGCGTGCCGCCGCGTCGTACCTTCGCGCTGGACGAGCTGGTGGCCCGCCGGTCGCTTCCGACCGAGGCCGCCGATCTGTTGCGGCGCCTGGTCGCCGCTCGCCTGGCCTTTCTCGTCACCGGAGGCACCGGCAGCGGGAAGACGACGGTGCTCTCGACCTTGCTGTCGTTGGTCGATCCCACCGAGCGATTGGTCATCGTCGAGGACGCCGCCGAGCTGCGGCCGCACCATCCGCATGTGGTTCGGCTGGAGGCGCGACCGGCGAACGCGGAGGGAGCAGGCGCGGTCGGCCTCGACGTCCTGGTCCGGCAGGCGCTGCGGATGCGGCCGGACCGGCTGGTCGTCGGCGAGGTGCGTGGGACCGAGGTGCTCGACCTGCTGTCGGCGCTCAACACGGGTCACGACGGGGGATGCGGCACGATCCACGCCAACCGGCCGGAGCACCTGCCGGCGCGGATCGAGTCGTTGTGCGCGCGCGCCGGGGTTCCGCGCGCGGCCGCGCACAGCCTGCTTGTCGCCGCGGTCGACGCCGTCGTCCACCTCGTCCGCCGCCGGGACGGCGGGCGGCGAGTGGCCGCGATCGCCGTCCTCTCCGCCGATTCGAGCGGTGCCGCTGAGGTGGTCCCGGCGTACCGGTTCGGATCGGATCACGTCGTCGCCGGCCCCGGTGCGCCGGCCTTCGACCGTCGGGTGGCCGAGCCGTGCTGAGTGTCGCGACCGCTGCCCTGGCCGCGTCGGCCATGGTCGTCGCCTGGGGTCGGTCGCGAGCCGGGCCCCGGCTGGCGCGGCTGCGGGCGAACGGTTCCGGCGCGGCCAACCGCATCAGCATCGCGGTTGCCGCGGCTGCGGTCGGCGTTCTCGCGGCGGCGAGCGACCCGTCGCCGGTGGTTCTCGTGTCGGGCATCGCGGGTGCTGCGCTGGCGGCCCGGTCGCTGCGCAGCGCCCGGCGCAGGTCGGCGGCCGCGGCGAGGCGCGCTGCGGTGGTCGAGGTGACGTTCGCGCTCGCGGCCGAGCTGCGCGCCGGCCGAACTCCGGCCGAGGCGCTGGGCGCAGTGGCGACCGGGTCCGGTCCGCTTCGGGACGACCTTCTCGCCGCGTCGAACGCAGCGGCACGGGGTGGCGACGCGTCTCGTGAGCTGGGCCGGTCACAAGCCCTCGAGGGTGCCGAGGCCATGCGCTACCTCGCCGCTGCATGGTCGGTCGCCGAGACCGTGGGCGGCCGGGTCGCCGGTGTGCTCGACCGGCTCGGGACCGCGCTGGAGGCGGATGACGAGCTGCGTCGCGAGCTCGATGCAGCGTTGGCCGGCCCGCGGGCGACGATGCTCCTGCTGGCCGCGCTTCCGGCGTTCGGGCTCGTGCTCGGCGACGCCGTGGGCGCGCAGCCGCTCGGGTTCCTGCTGCACCGCCCGCTGGGCTGGGGATTGTTGGGCGCGGCGGTGCTCCTCGATGCCGCCGGCGTGGCCGCCATGTCCGCGATCGCCCGGCTCGCGCTGCGCGCGTGATCCTGCTCGCCGGCCTGTGCGCGGGGCTCGCGATGGCTGCGCTCGCGACGTCGACACCTGACGCGCGCCGTCGGCTGCGGTCGGTGGCGGCGCTCCCCGTCGAGCCGACGTCCCGCCCGAGCCCTCGGGGGCCGGTGGCGGTTGCCGTGGTCGTCGTTGCCGCGCTCGGCGGCGGCGCGACGTTCGGACTGCTCGGCCTGCTCGCCGGCACAACCATGGCGGCCGCGGCGCTCATCCTGCGCCCGCGCGCGACCCCGACGGCCACCGACCCTGCCGAGCTCGCGATGGCCGTCGACCTGCTGGCCGGCTGCGTCGCCGCCGGCGCGTCCGTCGCGGACGGGCTGGACGCGGTCACGATCGCCGCCGGACCTGCATTGGCTGCACACTGCCGATCGGTCGCGAGCGCCTTGCGGGCAGGTACGCCGGTGGCCGAGGCCTGGGCCCCATGGCTGGTCGACCCGGTGCGGTCGCCGATCGCGCGCTCGATGATCCGCTCCGGCGCGAGCGGCGCCGCAATCGCGGACGAGCTGCAGCGCGCGGCAGAGCGGCTGCGGGCCCGCCGCCGTGCGCGGGCGCAGCAGCAGGTGCGGCGGGCATCCGTGTGGCTCGTGCTCCCGCTGGGCCTGTGCTTCTTACCGGCGTTCGTCCTCGTCGCCGTCGTGCCGCTCGTCATCGGCTTGGTCCCGTCGCTGCACTAGCCGGTGCACTCCAGGCGCTGCGCTCAGCCGCCGTACTGAGTCGCTGCCCACACCCGGACCGGCCGGCGCGGCCGTGCACAGCCGGCCGGAATCGCGCCGCGGCGCCGGCCCGGACGGCGACGCTCGGATCGTCCCGGCGCGCGCCGGGGTCCGCACCGGCCGGCCGCCGGTCGAAGGGAGTGCGCGATGCGTGGACTGCTGGCCTGGCTGCGCAGCCGGGCGGAGAGCGCGGCGGACGCCGGCATGACGACCGCTGAGTACGCCGTGGGCACGGTCGCGGCCTGTGGCTTCGGCGCCTTGTTGTTCAAGGTGCTGACCAGCGGCTTCGCCACGAACCTGCTCGAGAGCATCATCTCTCGGGCGCTGCACCTGGGCTTGTGACTACTCGGCTCGGTCGGATCCGGCCGGCGACGGCCGGGCCGGCCGTGCCGCCCGCGCCGGACCCGCGCGACCGCGAGGCCGGCATGGTGACGGCAGAGTTCGCGGTCGCGTTGCCGGCGTTCGTCGTGACGACCCTCGCGGCAGTCGGGCTGCTCGTCGTCGTGTTGGCGCAGTTGCGCTGCAGCGACGCCGCCGCCATCGCCGCTCGCCTGGCAGCCCGCGGCGAACAGGCGGCGGCGGTACGTGCGATCGCGCTGCAGGCCGCACCCGGCGGCGCGACGCTGACGACGTCGGCCGTGGACGGGGTCGTCACGGGCACCGTCGCGGCGACCGTTTCCATTCCGGGGCTCGGCCGCTTGGTGCCGGGGATCACCGTGCGGGCAAGCGTGTCCGACCCGGCCGAGCCGGCCAGCGCGGGCGCGGCGCCATGAGGTCCGACGACGACGGCTTCGCCACCATCTGGGTGATGATCGCGATGGTGATCGTCGGCCTCATGGCCGCGGTCGCGGGTGGCGTCGGAGTGGTTGCGGTGACTGGCGAGCGGGCGCGCTCCGCCGCGGATGCGAGCGCGTTGGCGGTCGCCTTGCATGTCGTCGCGGGCCCCACGGCTGCGTGTGCGATCGGCGCCCGGCTCGCACACGAGAACGACGCGGTGCTGCGCGAGTGCCGGCTCAGCGACGCCGACGCCACTGTGCAGGTGGCCGTCCCGTTGCCCGGACCACTCGCCGGGTTCGGGCCGGCGATCGCGGTCGCCAGAGCCGGGCCCGTGAGCGAGGGTCCGTCAAGCGGCGGCGTCGGCGGCCTCAGCCCCAGCACTCGGCGATGACGGCGGTGAGCAACCGCACCGCGGCGGCCTTTTCGAGCGGTTCGTTGCCGTTGCCACACTTCGGGGACTGGACGCACGACGGGCAACCGGCCTCACACTCGCAGGCGGTGATCGCGTCCCGCGTGGCGGTGAGCCACTGCTCGGCTCGGTCGAACGCCCGCTCCGCGAAGCCGGCTCCGCCGGCCTGCCCGTCGTAGACGAACACCGTCGCCAGGCCGGTGTCGGGATGGAACTCGGTCGACACCCCGCCGACGTCCCAGCGGTCGCAGGTTGCGACCAAGGGCAGCAGCCCGATCGAGGCGTGCTCCGCTGCGTGCGCCGCGCCCGGCACCTGGGCAGGCTCGATCGCCGCCTGTTCGAGCAGCCCCGATGTGACGGTCCACCAGGTTGCGACCGTGCGGAGCTGGCGCGGCGGCAGGTCGAGCGCGACCTCGCCCAGCACCTCGCCGGTGCCCACCCGCCGTCGCAGGAACGAGACGACCTGCTGGGTCACGTCGACGACCCCGACCTGCACGGTGACCGCTCCGTGGTCGACGCCGCGGCTGGTCGAGACGATCGAGATGTCCGTCCGGTCTCGGGCCCAGGTCGACCAGTCCGGGTTGTCCGCCTCGACCAACGCCACGCACTCGGCGAGGTCGAGGTCGCGAACCAGGAACGACTGCCCCTGGTGCAGGTAGACCGCGCCGGTGTGCACGGTCGCGTGCGAGGCGGCGGCATCGACGGTGCCGACCAGCCGGCCGGTGCCGGCCTCGCAGATCCTGACCGGCTCGCCGCCCGTGCCGCGCAGGTCGGCCAGCGCGCTGGCCCGGTCACGACGGGTCCAGAACCACCCGGTCGGCCGGCGCCGCAGCAGCCCGGCGCCGACCAGCTCCTGCACTGCGGCCGGGGCGGTCGGGCCGAAGCCGGCCAGGTCCGCCTCGACCAGTGGCAGCTCAGCGGCCGCCGCGGCCAGGTGCGGCGTGACGACGTACGGGTTGTCGGGGTCCAGGACGGCGGCTTCGACCGGCTGGCCGAAAATCGCGTCCGGGTGGTGCACCAGGTAGGTGTCCAGCGGATCGTCGCGCGCGATCAGTACGGCGAGCGCGTGGCCGCCTCCGCGCCCGGCCCGGCCGGCTTGCTGCCAGAGCGAGGCCCGCGTGCCGGGCCAGCCGGCAATGACGACGGCGTCCAGCCCGCTGACGTCCACGCCCAGCTCGAGCGCGTTCGTGCTTGCCATTCCGATGATCGTGCCGTCGTGCAGCGCACGTTCGAGCTCGCGCCGGTCCTCCGGCAGGTAGCCCGCGCGGTAGGCCGCGACCCGCTCGGTCAGCTCCGGCGCGGCATCCTGCAGCGCGCGGCGGGCACCGAGCGCGATCGACTCGGCGCCGCGCCTCGACCGGATGAAGGCGAGGGTCCGGATGTCGCTGATCACGAGGTCGGCCAGCAGGTCGGCAGCCTCGGCGGTAACGCTGCGCCGGACCGGCGCGCCGTGCTCCCCGGCCAGCTCCGACAGCGGCGGCTCCCACAGCGCGATGTCGATGGCGGCGCGCGGCGAGCCGTCCTCCACGACCTCGCAGACGTCGATTCCCAGCAGCGCTCGCGCCGTCGTCGCGGGGTCCGAGACAGTGGCGGAGGCCAGGACGAACACTGGGTCGGCGCCGTAGTGCGCGGCGATCCGGCGGAGCCGGCGAAGAACCTGCGCGACGTGCGAGCCGAACACGCCCCGGTAGCCGTGGCACTCGTCGAGCACCACGAAGCGCAGCCGCTTGAAAAAGGAGGACCATCGCACGTGCCCGGGTAGCAGCGAATGGTGCGCCATGTCCGGGTTGGTGAGCACTACCTCCGCGTGCCGGCGCGCCCAGTCGCGCTCCTCGATTCCGGTGTCCCCGTCGTAGGTCGCGATGCGCAGCTGGTCGAGCCCGAGCTCGCCTACGGCGCGCAGCTGGTCGGCCGCCAGCGCCTTCGTGGGCGCGAGATAGAGGGTCGAGCCACCTCCGCGAAGGGCCGCGGAGAGCGCCGGAAGCTGGTAGGCGAGGGACTTGCCGGATGCGGTGCCGGTGGCCACCACCACCGATCGCCCGGTCCAGGCCAGCTCGGCGGCCTGCGCCTGATGCGTCCACGGCCGGTCGACCCCCGCAGCGCGAAGCGCGGCCACGAGCTCGGGAGCCGCCCAGGCCGGCCAGTCGGCCACCCGGGCCGAACGGGCCGCGAGCCGCTCGACGTGGGTGATCCGCTCGCGCTGCGAGGGGCGGCGCAGCAGCCAGTCCAGGGGCGAGCCCGGGGCGAGCGCGAGGTCGGTCACCCGTTCGGCCCCCGGCGCTCGAACCGGCCGCTCCGGCGGGCGGTCGGCGAGCCAAGATCAGCGATCACTGTTAAGAGTCTGCCAGCGGGGTAGGACTGCGCACGCCCTGCGCATTCGGGAAACGGCGCAGCGTGATGGTTTGATGGGAGGGGACCGTGAATCGAGGCGTGAGCTTCCGCTGGAGGAACGCGTGGACCTAACACTCTCCACGAAGGTCGAGGGTGACCGCACCGTCGTCGGGGTCGGTGGCGAGATCGACGTCTATACGGCGCCGAAGCTTCGCGAGCACCTGATCGACCTCGTGTCCGGCGGCAGCTACCACCTGATCATCGACATGGAGAACGTCGACTTCCTGGACTCGACCGGGCTGGGCGTGCTCGTCGGTGGTCTCAAGCGGGTCCGCTCGCACGAGGGCTCGCTGCACCTGGTGTGCACCCAGGACCGCATCCTGAAGATCTTCCGGATCACCGGCCTCACCAAGGTCTTCCCGATCCACGAGTCCGTGGACGACGCACTCGCCGCTGCCCCCGAGTAGCTCGAGCTCCACGATGGCCACGGTGGACGTGACGTTCACGCCCCTGCCCGCCCACGTGCGTACGGCGCGCCTGGTCGCGCTGGCGATGGCCCGGAGGGTCGGTGTGGCCGAGGACACCCTCGACGAGGTCCGGCTCGCGGTCGGCGAGGCGTGCTCGCGCGCGGTCGGAGTCCACACCAACCGGGCTCCGGAGACACCCGTGCGGATGCGGCTGTGCGACGACGACAGCCGGTTCACCGTCGAGGTCACGGACGTGGGTCCGCTCGAGGACGACCCGGAGCCGGGCTTGTCCTCTCTCGATGCCGCGCGGCTTGCGGCCACGGTCGGCACCGACGGCTCGCTGGACGCGCTCCCGCCCGGGTTCGGCCTGGTGGTCATCGGCGGACTGGTCGAAGAGGTCCTCGTCACCAGCGACCCTGCGGGTACGCACGTGACGATGGCCTGGCCGATCTCCCGGACCGGCAACGGCGGCGGCTGATCGCGGTCCGTTCGGGTGGAACGCATGAGAACGCGCTTCCCGACTACACTCGGCGCGCTATAACAGCCTGCGCGGCCACCTGCCTGCTCCGGGGTGGGTTTCCCTGTCGCCAACGCCGTCGACCAGAAGGACCCTGATGTCCCCGCTCGCCCTGCACGCGCCGATCGCCGAGGTATCCCGGACGCTCGCCGACAATCCCGCATCGTTGTCCGGCAACGACCACGGCATCGTGGCCGTGATCGCGGTGATCGCGGTGCTCGCGCTCGGTGTGTCCGCCTTCTTCGCGCGCGAGGTGCTCGCGTTCGACCAGGGCACCCCTCGGATGCAGGACATCTCGAAGGCGGTCCAGGAAGGCGCGAGCGCGTACCTGCGGCGCCAGTTCACGACCCTTGCGCCGTTCGCGGTGGTCATCTTCGGCTTGCTCTTCATCCTGCCCGCGGACACGACCGGTTCGCGGATCGGCCGCTCACTGTTCTTCCTGGTCGGCGCGACGTTCTCGGCGTTCGTCGGGTTCTGCGGGATGACTCTCGCGACCCGAGCGAACGTTCGTACGGCGGCGGCCGCCCGATCCAGCGGCGCGAAGGCGGCGACCCGGGTGGCGTTCCGGTCCGGCGGAACGGTCGGCATGCTGACCGTCGGCCTCGGTCTGCTCGGCGCAAGCGTCGTCACCCTCATCTTCAACAGTCACGCACCGCAGGTGCTCGAGGGCTTCGGGTTCGGCGCCGCCCTGCTCGCAATGTTCATGCGGGTCGGCGGCGGCATCTTCACCAAGGCCGCGGACGTGGGCGCCGACCTCGTCGGCAAGGTGGAGCAGGGCATCCCCGAGGACGACCCGCGCAACGCCGCAACGATCGCGGACAACGTCGGCGACAACGTCGGCGACTGCGCAGGCATGGCCGCGGACCTGTTCGAGTCCTATGCGGTGACGCTGGTCGCCTCCCTGCTGCTCGGCCAGGTCGCGTTCGGGCGTGACGGCCTCGTGCTGCCGCTGCTGATCCCGGCGGTCGGCGTCATCACCGCGGTGCTGGGCGTGTTCGTGACCGCCCCCCGCGACGGAGACCGCACCGGTCTCACCGCGATCAACCGCGGGTTCTTCATCTCCGCGATCGCGGCCGCGATCGGCGTCGCGATCGTGACCTTCGTCTTCCTGCCCTCGTCCTACGCGAAGTTCGGTGTCGGCGGCGGCGAGGCCGACGTCGTCAACCTGTCCGGCAACCCGCGTGTCATGGCGTTCCTCGCCGTACTGGTCGGCCTCGTCCTCGCGAGCGCGATCCAGATCCTCACCGGCTACTTCACCGAGGTCGAGCGGCGTCCGGTTCGAGACATCGGCAAGGCGTCGCTGACCGGGCCGGCCACGGTGATCCTCGGCGGGGTCTCGGTCGGGCTCGAGTCCGCGGTCTACTCAGCGGTCCTGATCGGCGGCGCTGTGTACGTCGCCTTCCTGCTCGGCCATGGCGTCGTCGTGCTGTCGCTGTTCGCGGTTGCCCTTGCCGGCACCGGCCTGCTGACGACCGTCGGCGTGATCGTCGCGATGGACACGTTCGGCCCGATCTCGGACAACGCGCAGGGCGTTGCCGAGATGTCCGGCGACGTCACCGGCGAGGGCGCCGAGGTGCTCACGGCGCTGGACGCGGTCGGCAACACGACGAAGGCCATCACGAAGGGCATCGCGATCGCGACCGCGGTGCTGGCCGCGACTGCGTTGTTCGGTTCGTTCGCGACCGCGGTCAACGCGGTCAAGGTGCAGCAGTCGTCAACGTTCGCGTTCTCGCTGTCGATCGACAAGCCCAACGTGCTCTTCGGCCTGATCATCGGTGCTTCGGTCGTGTTCCTCTTCTCCGGGCTCGCGATCAGCGCGGTCGCGCGCGCGGCCGGGCGGGTCGTGATCGAGGTACGCGAGCAGTTCCGCAACTTCCCGGGGATCATGGACGGCAGCGTCCGGCCGGACTACGCCCGTGTCGTCGACATCTGCACCAAGGACTCGCTGCGCGAGCTCGCCACGCCGGGGTTGCTCGCCGTCCTGGCACCGATCGCCACCGGGTTCTGGCTCGGCTGGGAGCCGCTCGGCGCCTATCTCGCCGGAGCGATCGCGGCCGGCGTTCTGATGGCGATCTTCTTGGCCAACTCGGGCGGCGCCTGGGACAACGCGAAGAAGCTGGTCGAGGACGGGAACTACGGCGGCAAGGGCTCGGAGGCGCATGCCGCGACGGTCATCGGCGACACGGTCGGAGATCCGTTCAAGGACACCGCCGGACCCGCGCTCAACCCGCTGATCAAGGTCATGAACCTGGTCTCGTTGCTGATCGCGCCCACGGTGGTCAAGTACGGCATCCACGGCCCGCACCAGAACAACGCGATCCGGATCGTCGTCGGCATCGTCGCGCTGGGTGGGATCGTCGCGGCGGTGGTCGTGAGCAAGCGGCGCCAGGTCGACATGAGCAGCTCGCCGGCCGAACCCGCCCAGCCGGCCGCCGTCTGACCGGCGATCGTCGCGTCCGCGACCGAATCCCGGCCGGTACGCCGTAGGACTGGCGTCATGGCGGACGACCAGCGACAGCTCTCGCTGTTCGGTGCGAGCGCCCGGCCGCCCGGCCTCGACGATCTCGAGGGCCTGTTGGCCGGCAACGGCCAGCTCGCCCGGCGCGCCGACGCGGCGCGAATTTCCGTGGTGGTCGCGGACGGATGGCGCGCTGCCGTCCTGGAAGGCGAGCTCGCCGCCGCGTTCGGTATGACCGCTCAGCGCACGTCGACCGAGCTCGGCGTCGCGATCGCGACGCCGTGGTTGCCAGGCCTGCGGCCGCTCGCCGACGCGTGGGCGCGGGGCGCGGTCAAGCACCCGCCCGCCGGATGGCTGCTCGACGGCCCCCGGTTGCGCTGGTGGTGCCTCGCTGCAGGGCGGTCGGCGCCGGGCATGTATACCCTTGCGCTCGGCGCGAGCGATGAGCACGCCTGGCTCTCCGTCGGTTCGGCCCTCGCCGTTGCGGGAGTTCCGGGGGTGCTCGTGGGTCCTCGTGCCGACGGTCCGGCGTACCGCATCGTGGGCCGGCGGCGGCTGGCCCGGTTGCTCGAGCTGGTCGGTGACCGGCCGGCCGGCGTGCCGGACGATGCTTGGCCGGTCGTGCACGACCAGTGACAGCACCCAACGACGAAGGAACAGGTGTGGCCCGCGAGACTGACCCGGAATCAGCCGACGGCGACGGACGCCGCCGGCTGGTCATCGTCGAGTCGCCGGCCAAGGCGCGCACGATCGCGGGCTACCTCGGCGACGGCTACGTCGTCGAGTCCTCGATCGGGCACATTCGCGACCTGCCGGGTGGCGCCGGTGAGATGCCGAAGGAACAGAAGCACCTCTGGAAGACCTACGGCATCGACGTCAACCACGACTTCGCGCCGGTGTACGTCATCAACCCGGACAAGCGGCAGCAGGTGGCCAAGCTGCGCAGCGCGCTGAAGAGCGCCGACGAGCTGCTGCTCGCCACTGACGAGGACCGCGAGGGCGAGGCCATCGCCTGGCATCTGCGCGAGGTGCTCAAGCCGAGGGTCCCCGTGCATCGCATGGTGTTCCACGAGATCACGCCGTCCGCGATCCGTGATGCGGTCGCCAACCCGCGCGAGATCGACCGGGCGCTGGTCGATGCCCAGGAAACCCGGCGGATCGTCGACCGGCTCTACGGGTACGGCGTCTCGCCGGTGCTGTGGAAGAAGGTCATGCCGCGGCTGTCGGCCGGCCGCGTGCAGTCGGTCGCGACCAGGCTGCTGGTCGAGCGCGAGCGAGCGCGGATCCGCTTCCGCTCGGCGGACTACTGGGACCTGCTCGCGGAGTTCGACACCGGCACCGAGCCCGGGGTCGCCGGCGACCCGACGTCGTTCGAGGCCGGCCTGGTCTCGGTCGACGGCAAGCGCGTGGCGACCGGCCGGGACTTCGACGAGAGCGGTCGGCTCACCCGCGACGTCGTGCACCTGGCTGAGGCTGATGCGGTCGGCCTCGCCGACCGGCTCGCCGATAGCGACTTCGCCGTTCGCGGGGTGGACGAGCGGCCGTACCGTCGCTCGCCGTACCCGCCGTTCATGACGAGCACGCTGCAGCAGGAAGGCAGCCGCAAGCTGCGGCTCACCGCCCGGCTCGTGATGTCGCTCGCCCAGCGGCTGTACGAGAACGGCTACATCACCTATATGCGGACCGACTCCACGACGCTCTCCGAGACGGCGTTGACGGCGGCGCGCGCCCAAGCCAGGGAGCTCTACGGCGCGGAGTATGTCCCCGACGCGCCACGCCGCTACGAGCGCAAGGTGAAGAACGCGCAGGAGGCGCACGAGGCAATCCGGCCGGCCGGCGACACGTTCCGCACACCGGCATCGGTGCGCAGCGAGCTGAGCAACGACGAGTACCGCCTCTACGAGCTGATCTGGCAGCGGACGGTTGCATCGCAGATGGCGGACGCGGTTGGCCGGTCGGTGACGGTGCGCGTGGGTGCCCGCTCGTCCGGTGGCGAGGACGTCGAGTTCTCTGCCAGCGGCAAGGTCATCACGTTCCCCGGGTTCCTGCGCGCCTACGTCGAGGAGACCGAGGACGACGCCGCGGAACGGGACGATCGTGAGACCCGGTTGCCGCAGGTCGTGGAGGCACAGCCGCTGACGGCGAACCGCATCGAGCCGCAGTCGCACTCGACCTCACCGCCGGCGCGTTACACAGAGGCGAGCCTGGTGAAGGCACTGGAAGAGCTGGGCATCGGGCGGCCCTCGACGTACGCCTCCATCCTCTCGACGATCCAGGACCGCGGCTACGTCTTCAAGCGGGGTACGGCGCTGGTGCCGTCGTTCACGGCGTTCGCGGTCGTGGGACTGCTCGAGCAGTACTTCGCGCGGCTGGTGGACTATGGATTCACCGCCGCGATGGAGGACGATCTCGACGCGATCGCGAACGGATCCGAGCAGTCCGTGGAGTGGCTGTCGCGGTTCTACTTCGGTGACGACGGGTCGAGCGCGGATGACCCGCACGGGCTCAAGCAGCTGGTCGACGACCGCCTGGGCGAGATCGATGCGCGCGAGGTCAACTCGCTGCCGATCGGTGTCGCGGAGGACGGCGAGCCGGTGGTCGCGCGGGTCGGGCGCTACGGGCCATATGTGCAGAAGGGTGACCTGCGCGCCAGCATCCCGGACGACCTGCCGCCCGACGAGCTGACCGTCGAGCGAGCAGTGTCGTTGCTCGACAAGACCAGTGACGAGCGGCTGCTCGGGCAGCACCCCTCGACGAACGAGCCGATCCTCGTGCGCAGCGGTCGGTACGGCCCGTATGTCACGACCCAGCCGCTCGATGGTGGTGAGGTGCGCACCGCGTCCCTGTTCAAGGACATGTCGGTCGAGGGCGTGACCCTCGACGACGCGCTTGCGTTGCTGTCCCTCCCGCGGTCGCTGGGAGTCGACCCGGCCACCGGCGAGGAGATCACCGCGCAGAACGGTCGCTACGGTCCCTACGTCAAACGCGGTGCCGACTCGCGTTCTCTCGACAGCGAGCGCGCGCTGTTCACGGTCTCTCTCGACGATGCGCTCGCGTTGTTCGCCCAGCCCAAGGCCCGTGGCCGGCGGGCGGCGGCGGCACCGGTTCGCGAGGTCGGCGCCGACCCTTCGAGCGGTCGGCAGATGGTCGTACG
This sequence comes from Mycobacteriales bacterium, assembly GCA_035504215.1. Classification (NCBI taxonomy): domain Bacteria; kingdom Bacillati; phylum Actinomycetota; class Actinomycetes; order Mycobacteriales; species Mycobacteriales bacterium. Next base: position 1,480 of record DATJSI010000125.1, on the reverse strand, counting down.
CGAAGGCCGGTTCGGCCCCTACGTGACCGACGGCGAGACCAATGCCTCGCTGCGCAAGGGGGATGCGATCGACTCGCTCACCCTCGAACGCGCGGCCGAGCTGCTCGCCGAGCGGCGGGCCCGTGGGCCGGCACCGGCGAAGCGGGCCGGCAAGCGCGCGGCCGCACCCGCGGCCAAGAAGACCACCGCCAAAAAGACAGCGAGCAAGGCGGCGAAGAAGCCGGCCAAGAAGACCGCGCGAAAGACCGCGACGCGAGCACCGAAGAAGCTCGCGCCCTAGGCGCGCGCCGCGCCCCTGGGTGATCCGCGGACCGTCCCGATGCGTGCGGAAGGGTGACGCGGCGCGGGGAAACGCTCGGTACCATCGCCTCGCACGTTCCCTCAGGCAAGGAGTGGGGACATTCCCGGAGGCCGGCGGCTGATCCGCAACGGCGCGCACGTGCGCGACCTCAGCGAGGTCGCCGCCTCGCCGCCCCCCGAGACCGAGGTCCGCAACGTCCTCGCCATCAAGCCGTTCCGGCGGCTGTGGATCTCGCTGTCGCTGTCCAGCCTCGGCGACTGGCTCGGCTTCCTCGCGACCACGTCACTCGCCACCGAGCTGGTGCCGTCGTACTCGGAGAAGGCGTACGCCCTCGCCGGCGTGCTGTTCGTCCGGCTGCTGCCGGCGCTGGTGATCGGCCCGATCGCGGGCGCCTGGGCGGACCGGTTCAACCGGCGGGCGACCATGGTGGTCACGGACCTCGTGCGGTTCGCATTGTTCTTGTCGATCCCCCTCGAGCTGCATCTGTGGTGGCTGCTGGTCGCGTCGTTCTTGATCGAGTGCAACAGCCTGTTCTGGATCCCGGCGAAGGAAGCGTCGATCCCCAACCTCGTGCCTCGCAACCAGCTCGAGGCGGCCAACCAGCTCAACCTGGTGACGACGTACGGTTTCGGCGCGGTTGCGGCGGCCGTGTTCACCGCGCTTGCGTTCGTCAACCGCGTGCTTGCGCACAACCTGTCGTTCTTCCGCACCAACCCGGTGAACCTCGCGCTCTACATCGACGCGGCGACGTTCATGGTGTCCGCGATCACGATCCTCAACCTGCACCAGATCAACAGCGCGGCAGGAGACGACAAACGCCAGATCGGGCAGGGCGGCGAACAGGTCGGTTTCATCTCCTCAATCGTCCAAGGGCTTCGTTTCCTCGGCGGGCAGCGTTGGCTGAAGGGACTCGTGCTCGGCATCTGCGGTGCCACCGGCGCGGGTGCCGCCGTCATCGGGCTGTCCCAGCGCTTCGCCCATGACCTGCAAGGTGGCGACGCGGCGTACGGCACGCTGTTCGGCACCGTCTTCATCGGGCTCGCGGCCGGGATGTTCCTCGGGCCGCGGCTGATCGGTCCGTTCTCCCGTCGCCGGGTCGTGGGCCTGGCGATCACGGCGTGCGGCATCACTCTCGCGATCGACGCGATCGTTCCGAACCTGGCGTTGGCCATCGTCGCC
>DATJSI010000124.1 GCA_035504215.1 Mycobacteriales bacterium | reverse complement strand
ACTACAACAAGCAGCACCACACCAACGTCGCGGTCCTCGGCTGGGACGAGCAGAACCAGAAGGGCGAGTTCACCGGCGACTTCACCAACCAGACCAAGGGCGAGACCGTCACCCAGACGTTCATCAACGAGGGCGCGGACGTCATCTTCCCGGTGGCGGGCAACGTCGGCCTCGGCGCGGCCAAGGCGGTCCAGGACGCGGACGCCTCCGGCGGTCACGTCAACATGCTCTGGGTTGACACCGACGGCTGCGTCAGCGCCGCGCAGTACTGCAAGTACTTCATCAGCAGCGTCACCAAGGGCATCCAGGCCGCGGTCAAGGGCGCGGTGACCTCGGCGGCGTCCGGCTCGTTCAAGGGCGGCACCTACGTCGGCACGCTGGCCAACGGCGGCGCCGTGCTGTCGCCGTTCCACGACTTCTCCGGCACGGTCCCGGCCGCGCTGCAGTCCGAGCTCAAGACGATCGAAACCGGCATCGAGAACGGGTCGATCCAGACGCCGACCAAGAGCCCGGTCTAAGGAGCGGTCGATCATACGTGGAACTTGAGCTCAGGGGCATCACCAAACGGTTTGGCCCCCTCGTCGCCAACGACGGGATCAGCCTTTCCGTTGCCCCTGGGCAGGTTCACGCCCTGCTCGGCGAGAACGGAGCGGGGAAGACCACCCTGATGAACGTCCTGTTCGGGCTGACCCAGCCCGATCAGGGCGAGATCCACATAGATGGCAAGGCGGTGAGCTTCCGCTCGCCGAAGGACGCGATCGAGGCCGGCATCGGCATGGTGCACCAGCACTTCATGCTGGTGCCGGTGTTCACGGTCGCGGAGAATGTCACGCTCGGCATCGAGCAGGCCGGCCCGGCCGGCCTGCTCGACCGGCGCAAGACCCGGGCCGAGGTGCGGGAGCTGTCGCACCGCTACGGCCTCGACGTCGACCCCGACGCGCTGATCGAGGACCTGCCGGTCGGCCTGCAGCAGCGGGTCGAGATCGTCAAGGCGCTCGTCCGGCAGGCCAACGTGCTGATCCTGGACGAGCCGACGGCGGTGCTGACGCCGGCCGAGACCGACGAGCTGTTCCGCATCATCGGGCAGCTGCGGGACGGCGGCACCTCGATCATCTTCATCTCGCACAAGCTCAAGGAAGTCCAGGCGATCGCCGACACGATCACCGTGCTCCGCCGGGGCAAGGTCGTCGGCCAGCGCACGCCGCCCGCGACCGAGGACGACCTGGCGTCGCTGATGGTCGGGCGCGACGTGCAGCTGCGGGTCAGCAAGGAGCCCGCCCAGCCGGGCGACGTCGTGCTCGACGTCGCGGAGCTGACCGTCGCGGGCGAGCACGGGCTGCCCGTGAACGGGCTGTCCTTCCAGGTCCGGGCGGGGGAGATCCTCGGCATCGCCGGGGTCCAGGGCAACGGGCAGACCGAGCTGTGCGAGGCGCTGATGGGGCTGCGCCCGACGGCGGCCGGCTCGGTCACGCTCAACGGCCGCGACCTCACCCACGCGGCGCCGCGCGCCCGGCTGCGGGCCGGCGTCGCCTACGTGCCGGAAGACCGCAAGGAGGACGGGCTCGTCGGCTCATTCTCGGTGGCCGAGAACCTCATCCTCGACACCTACAACCGGCCGCCGTTCGCGTCCGGGGTCAACCTCAAGCTGCCCGCGATCCGCGCCAACGCGACCGCGCTGATCGAGGAGTTCGACGTCCGCACCGGGTCGCCCGCCACCCCGGCGGGCACCCTCTCCGGCGGCAACCAGCAGAAGGTGATCCTGGCCAGGGAGGTCGGTCGCGAGCACAAGGTGCTGATCGCGAGCCAGCCGACCCGCGGCCTCGACGTCGGGTCGATCGAGTTCGTGCACCGCCGGATCGTCGAGCAGCGCGACCACGGCGTCGCCGTGATCATCGTCTCGTCCGAGCTGGACGAGATCTACGCGCTGTCGGACCGGATCGCGGTCATGTACGAGGGCAAGATCACCGGCTTCCGCGACCCCGACGTGTCGACCGCCGAACTCGGCCGGCTGATGGCGGGCGGCGCCGACGGCGGCCACGCGCTCGCGCTCGGC
>DATJSI010000123.1 GCA_035504215.1 Mycobacteriales bacterium | reverse complement strand
AGCAGCGCGATCGACGTACCCGCGGGGATGGTGAGGTCGACGTCACGCAGCGCGACGACCTGCTCGTCGCCGGTCTGGTACAGGTGCGTGATCCGTTCACAGACGACGGTGACGCCGGTTGCGGTGGCCAGGGTGTCCGCGGTCATGTCATCGCCGCCCGGAGGGTGCGAACGTCGGTGCGCTTCGCGACGTAGCTCGCGATGACAACCTCGGCGATCAATGCCGGGATCAGCGCGATGAAGACGGCGATGACCGCGGGCGGCACCGGCAGCGGCAACAGCGGCTTCGGGATGGCACCGGCCGAGGCCTGCGGGATCAGGTGAGCGGCGAGGTGCGCGGTCGCGATCCCGCACACCAGCGCGACGATGCCGGCGATCGCGAGGCGGGTGGCGGCAGCGCCGCTTCGCCCGCGTACGACGGTGGCGCGCGGCACGCCTGCCGAGGTCAACGCGAGCGCCTCGCTGCGTTGCCGGCCGGCGGCCGCGATGCTGGTGCCGATCAGGAGCGCGACCGCAAGGATCGCTGCGATCACGGCGACCGCGACGTAACCCGACAGCCCGGCGGTCTCCGCGGATCGCTCGAGCGTCCTTGCGGTGCCGCTACGGGTGGAGACCGATGTGATGGTGAGGCCCGCTGCGCGTAACCGGGCAAGAGCATCCGCCGGGGCGTGCGAGCCGATCCACACCTGGTCGGTCAGCTGGGTCGAACCGAGCCGCTGGATCGGGATCGGTTTGCCCACCGCGATCAGCGAGCTGAGGTCCGTCAACGCTCCCTGACCGAGCAGCTCGGGAAGGACCGAGGTCTGATACACCCGCATCCGGCGGATCGGCTCGTTGTTCAACCCGAAGGACGACCCGCCGACGTCGCCCGCCGTCAGCATCGGCAGCGAGAGCTGCGCGACCGAACCCGGGACGTGCAGGATTCGCTTCATGCCCTTCGGGGTCAGCCCGTCGATCCGTCGATGCCAACCCGCGACCGCGGCGAGCCGGGTGGTGTCCAGCGCCAGCGTTCGTTGCGCGGCCGAGCCGAACGGCGCGAGCAGCTCGGCGGCCATCGCCCATCTGCCCTTGGCGTCCGCGCGGCGGACCGCGGTCGTGAGCGTCTCGGACGGCGGGACCAGGACGTCGGCAACGGTGGGCGCTCCGACGATGAGGCCGGCACGGTCGGTCCGGTCCTGCGATGCCCCGTGCCCGACCGTCACCGCGAAAGCGAGCAGGCTCATCGCGAGCGCCACCATCGCCGTGACCCGCCAGGCGGCCCGGTCGCGGCGCAGCTCGCGCACGGCGAGGAACCGGCCGAGGTCGCGTGACTCGGCGGTCGACCGCACCGCTCCGCGCAGCAGTGCGGGCACGAGCCGGCCGAGCGCAAGGCCCGCGGCCAACCCGGTCAACGACGGGGCCAGCAGTGACCAGGGCGTCGAGGCGTTGCCGGAGTGCGAGGAGAACAGCTCGATGACGCCCGCGGCCGCCAGCGTGATCGCGACGATGTCGATCCATGCGCCGCCGCGCCCGCCGGCGCTTCGCGCGTCTTCGGCGAGCTGGTCGGACAGCGATCGCGACGCGACGACGAGTGCGGTCGCGACGGTGACGACTGCCGCAACCGCCGTCACGACCAACGCGGCAACGACCGCGCTCGCGGTGAGGTGCACGGGCGTCCCGGACCGCAACCAAAGGTGGGCTGCGAAATAGGCGAGCGGCACGCTCACCAATAGCCCGGGAATGATGCCGACCAGGAGCAGCAGGATCGGCTCGGCGGAGATCGACATCGCGGTCGACAACGGGCGCCGGCCGTTGAGGGTCGCGATGATGAACTCCGTACGCCGCCGATCCATGCTCGCGGCCAGTATGGCGATCAGGACCAGGCCGACGAGCAGCAACAGCTGAAGCTGGGCGAGCGTCACGAGGTGGTTGAGCTGGTGGCGGTCGGCGGCGTCGGCCCGGAGCAGGCTCGGGACCTGGGTCAGCACGGAGATGTTCTCGCGGTGGTGGGCCTGTAGACCGGCGATGGCATGTTCGACGGCGGGCAGCTCGGCCGGTGTGGCCTTCGTCCAGTCGAGCAGCTGGTCGACGACGACGTTCGACCGGAACGGCGGCGGCAGGGCAACCAGCGTGGCTCGAGGAACCAGCGCCGTCACGTCGGCCACCTGAGTGCCGTCCGGACTCACGACAGGGGCGCTGATGTCCTGCCCGAACCAGTAGGCCTGCTGAGCGGGCGGCACCGTGAACAAGCCGACGACCTTCTCGTGCAGCGAGTACTCGGACGCCCTCAGGTTCGGCTTCGGGGGGACTGCCTGGTCGAGGATGTTCGTCACGTCGCCGAACGTCGGACGGTCCAGCCCCGAGGCAACGATTGGGCCACCGAGCTGCGCCTTCAGCACCTGGGCCGCGCTCACGGGCAGTGCGATCTCGTGCGGCCCGGTCGGGCATCGCCCGCTCGTGAAGGTCACGTGGGCGCACTGGTTCTGCCGCCACTCGATCGCGGCGTACTCGATCGGCTTGTTCGGCACCTGCAGCTGGGTCGTGGTGCCACTGACCGTGATGCCGCGGATGACGGCGGTCGACAGCGGAAGCCGGGGAACTTCCTTCGCCAGAATCTGGTCGGGGGAGTCGCCCGGCCACGACGAGCCGGCTACTTCGACGCCGCTGTCGTTCGCCGGCGCGGACGTCATGCGGGCGCGCAGTGCCGAGACGGCGGCCGAGGAGCGATAGATCGGGGCCACCGCTGCGGCCGCGCAGGCGGCCGCCGAGACGACGACGATCAGCAGCGCCATGCCGCGCCGGTAGAGCACCCCCCGACCGAGGATCCGCAGGATCGCGCCGGGGTGGCGTCGACCCTGCATCGATGTCCTTTCTGTCGTACCCGGACCGATTCCACCGACCCTGCCACGAACGGTGGCGGCGCCACGGCGACCGTGACGGGATTGTGACCGTCCCGTCGGGCCCGGCCCAGCGCGCCGTGACCCGGCCGCCCGGACACGGCTACGTCACGCCGAGCCGATGGAGACCTGCGGCTAGAAGACCACCACCGAGCGAAGGACGTCGCCGGTGTGCATCTTCTCGAACGCCTTTTCGACGTCCCCGATCCCGATCGTCTCCGATACGAACTTCTCCAACGGCAGGCGGCCGGACAGGTGCATGTCGACCAGCATCGGGAAGTCCCGGCTCGGCAGGCAGTCGCCGTACCACGAGGACTTCAACGAGCCGCCGCGACCGAACACGTCGATGAGAGGCAGCTCGATCCGCATGTCCGGTGTCGGTACGCCGACCAGGACGACGCGCCCGGCGAGGTCGCGTGCGTAGAACGCCGCCCTGTAGGTGTCCGGCCGCCCGACCGCTTCGATGACCACGTCGGTGCCGAGGCCACCGGTGATGCCCTGCACCGCTTCGACGATGTCGTTGTCCTTGGAGTTGACCGTGTGCGTGGCGCCGAAGCCCTTCGCCCACTCCAGCTTGCGATCGTCGATGTCGACCGCAATGACGGTGCGCGCACCGGCGATCGATGCGCCGAGAATGGCCGCGTCGCCGACACCTCCGCAGCCGATGACCGCCACGGTCTCGCCGCGGTGGACCGCCGCGGTGTTCAGCGCCGCGCCGAGCCCGGCCATGACTCCGCAGCCCAGCAGTCCGGCCACCTCCGGCTTGGCTGCCGGGTCGACCTTCGTGCACTGTCCGGAGGCAACCAGCGTCTTCTCCGCGAACGCGCCGATGCCGAGCGCGGGCGCCAGCGGCGTACCGTCGGCGAGCGTCATCTTCTGAGCCGCGTTGTGGGTCGCGAAGCAGTACCAGGGCTCGCCGCGGGAGCACGCGCGGCACTGTCCGCACACCGCGCGCCAGTTGAGGATCACGAAGTCGCCGGGTGCGACGTCCGTGACGCCCTCGCCGACCGCGGACACGACACCTGCGGCCTCGTGCCCGAGCAGGAACGGGAAGTCGTCGTTGATGCCGCCCTCGCGGTAGTGCAGGTCGGTGTGGCAGACCCCGCACGCCTGCACGTCGACGAGCGCCTCGCCCGGTCCGGGATCAGGTACGACGATCGTGGTGACCTCGACGGGCTCACCCTTGCTCCGTGCGACGACGCCTTGTACTTCGGTCGGCATTGACGTGCGTTCCTCTCGTGGTCTCGGGTTCGGCCGCGCGCGGCGGCGCTCGCTAGCCTCGCATGCGACAGCCGCCCGACGGTACTGTCCGGCGCATGGCAGCGGGGTCGAAAGCACACCTGGACGACGATTCCGGACTGGCCGGCCGCTGGTCTCCCAGCATCTGAAGGTGCTCCGCAGCACCGGCCTGGTCGCGACCACCCGGCGTGGGCGGGAGGTCGTCGACCGGCTGGCCGACGAGCATGTCCCGCACGTGGTCAGGAACGCGGTGGCGCACGCCGGTGAAGGCGGACCGACAGGGTCAGATCTCGTCGATCTCGCGCGCCGCCGACAGGTTCCCGGCGGCGTCGCGCCGGAGCACTGCGCCGAGCCGTCGGGGTGCGGGGCCACCGACTGGTCCGATCCGAAGGAGCACCGACCACTCATCGGGCTCGGCAGGTGCGTCGGCGACCGTGGCTCGGACGACCGCGCCGTCCGGAGTAACCCGCAACGTCGCCGGACACAGTCGGGCGTCGACGGCGGCGTCGTCCTCCGGCATCAGGAACACCCCACACTCGAGATCGGCGTCCGGTCCGCGCAGCGCGCTCGTCTCGATGGTCAGGACGCCGTCGGCGTCCAGCCGGCAGCCGTCGACGACGGCGTGTGTGGCGAGCGGCGCAACGCTCTGGTCGATGTCGAGCTCGACCGCCGGACGCTCGCCCTCCGGGATCGGGCCGGTGAAGTAGACCGAAGCGGATCCCAGCCCGCCGTCGCCGGCGGCGAGCCAGACCGATGCGGCTCCGCCGGCGGGTGCCAGCCGCAGCGGCGCCGACTTCGACAGGCCGGCGAAGGCCACCCGCAGCCGGAGCAGCCAACGCCCGCGATCCAGCGGCCGCCCTCCCCTTACGGTCCCCGGGTCGATCACGACCTCGCCGCGGATCCGGGGTACGCCGTCGACCACGTCGAGCCGCAGACCGGACGTTGTCGACCAGAGCTGCCCGTCGACGAAGGCCACCGTGGCGAGGTCGAGGTCGAGATCCTCGTCGTCGGCCCTGACGAGCTGCCGGTCGCTCGCTTCGGTCTCGGGAGCGAGCCACTGGGGGAGCCGCCAACCGCCGTCGCCGGTGGACTCGAGGCGCAGCAGATCCGTGCCGGGCGACCCGTCTCGCCGGTCGACCACCAGGTCGGCGTCAAGATCGAGGACGAGGCGCCCGTCCTGCCAACGCGGCTCGGCCGTGCGCGCCCGCAACCGGATCCGCTCAAGCCCGTCGGCGAGGTGGAGCAGGCCGTTGACGTCGTCGTTGCGCAGCAGTCGGAGCTGCATCCGCTGGACCGCGGGCAGCTCGGCCTCGACTCCTGGGGTGACCAGATCGGTCACGAGCCGGTGAAGTTCGCCGGCGAGCTCGCGCCGGTGGTCCGCGTCGTAACGGAGCATGCCGGGCCCGCGCAACCGCCCGAGCATCTCGTTGCGCACGAAGCGGGTGAGGACGACGTCGCGTCTTGACGGAGTCAGCCGGCCATCGAGCAACGAGGTGATGTCGGCGAGCTCGCGGCAGTACTCGCGCGGTTCGATCGCTGTGTCGCCGTGGTTGTGCCCGGCGGTGCGCCGGCGCAAGTAGAAGTAGCAGACGGTGTCGGCGACGACCGCGACCGAGCGCGCATGCACGTACGCCTGCAGGCAGAAGTGCTGGTCCTCGATGTAGCTAGGGCCTTCGGGGAACCGGATCGCGTAGTGGTCGAGGAACTCACGGCGGAACATCTTGCAGACCGTGAGGTTGAGCATCAGCGGGAAGTCGGCGAGGGTGACGCCGGTCACGGTCTCGCGGAACAAGGCGTGATTGATCGCGCGGAAGTCTGAAGCGAACTTGCCGACCACGACGTCGGCGGCGGAGCCATCCGCAACCTCGACCAGTCGGCGCAGCGCATCCGGAGCAAGCCGGTCGTCGCTGTCGACGAACTGGATGTAGCGACCCAGCGCCGCGCGGATGCCGGTGTTGCGCGGTCGAGCGGGACCGCCGCTCGCCGGCAGGCGGTGGACCGCTGCGCGGCCCGGGTACGACGTCGCCCACCGCTCGGCCCGCTCCGCGCTGCCGTCCGTGCTGCCGTCGTCGATGAGCAGCACCTCGAACCGCTCAGCCGGCAAGGTCTGTTCGGCGAACGACGCGAGACAGTCATCGAGGTCCGCGCCGGGATTGAAGAACGGCACGACCACGCTGACGTCGACGGTCACCTCGTGGAGTCTGGCATCCGGCGCAGGTGACGGGGTGACGACTGCCGGGCGCGGATTAGGGTCCTTGGGTGGCCGACCTGGCACCGCTCTCGCTCGCCGATCTCGACGCCGGCGCTTCGGCGCTCGGCACCGACCGCCGGCTGGGCGGAACCCGAGCCGAGCAGCGGGAGGTCCTTCGCGAGCTGCACGAGCTGATGATCAGGGCGGTGCCCGCGAGCACCGGGCCACCCGCCGGGCTGGCCACGGCGGCAAGCGTCGCGGTGCTTGTGACGCCGGCTGCTGCGGACGGCATGCAGCCGCGTCCGCGGACCGTGTTCCGCCTGCTGCGCGCGAATGCCCTCGATGCGGCGTGGGCGGTGATCACCGAGAGCTCCGTCGGACGGGTGGACGCCGAGGTCGCCGGTGCGACCGCAACCGGTGGACGCCGTACGACGCGCAGGCTGCCGGTGCCGGTGCGCATCGAGTCCTCGACCGTCTACGCCGCGCTGCCCGGCTTCCGCGACCCGCGCTACGACGCACCCGACGAGTGCTACGACATGACTGCACTGGTTCGTCTCGTCGCGCGTGCCGACGATGTCGCGGTCGATGCGGACATCGTCACGATCGGCGGCTCGGCAGCGCTCGCCCATTTGCCGACTCGGTCCGACGAGTCAGTGCAGTTGATCCTCGTGGGCGACCTCGGCGAGCGGATCTTCGCCGGCCGACGGCGCCAACGGCCCGATCTGTTTCCCGGCCGTGCGCACCTGCCGGTGCGCCGCGACTGGGCGGGTTGGTCGGCTGCGGTCGACTGCGCAAGCCTTCCGGCTGCGACCTGGCAGGTCTTTGTCGAGCTCGCGCACGACCACGTCGTACGGCGCGCGGCCGCAGGAGTCTCGACGGACGGCACGGGAATCGGCGATGCGGGAGCGAATGTCGCGCTGGGTCCGATGGCCCACCTCGAGGTGCGGCCGGACGGCTGGTGGCTGGTCACCACCGGGAACGCTGATGGTCAGGTGCCGGGGTAGCGCCCGCGACCGCGGTCAGCGGCGGACGGCCGCCACAACGCCACCCCGGCGGCGATCAGCCCGCCGGCAGCGGCGAGGGCGATGGGCGCGGGCCCGGCAAAACCGGTGCCGAACAGCGCGATCGCGGCGATGATGGCCGCACCGGCGAGCACGAAGCAGGCGAGAGAAGACAACCGCCGCGCGACCGATGGTCGACGCGGCGGTTGTTGGGACTCACTTGAGTTCGTCAGGGTGTTACCTCTTGCGAGCCGTGGTCTTTCTCGCTGCCGTCTTGCGGGCCGGCCGACGAGCGGTGGTCTTCCGCGCCGTCGTCTTCTTGGCCGCCGTCTTCCGCGCGGTTGTCCGCTTGGCTGCGGTCTTGCGGGCCGGAGCCTTCTTGGCCGCAGTCTTCCGCGCGGTGGTCTTGCGCGCCGTGGTCCGCTTGGCGGCGGTGCGCTTGGCCGTGGTCTTCTTGGCGGCCGTCCGCTTCCGCGCCGTGGTCTTCTTGGCCGCGGTCTTGCGGGCCGGAGCCTTCTTGGCCGCGGTCTTGCGCGCGGTCGTCTTGCGCGCAGTGGTCTTACGCGCTGTTGTCTTCCGTGCAGTCGTCTTGCGCGCGGTCGTCTTCTTCGCCGCGGTCTTGCGGGCCGGAGCCTTCTTGGCTGCGGTCTTGCGTGCAGTCGTCTTCTTCGCCGCTGCTCTTGCCACGTGAGCCCCCTAGCTCGATTAGTGGAGGTCTGTGCTGTTGACAACTCTGTCATCGAATGTCGACGCATTCCATTACCACTGCATGTAGAGGTTGAGCGTGTCGCGAAACCCGATGTCGACAAATTTCGCGCGTTCGACCGCACATGACCGTGTCTGTGGCGTCAGATCTCAATGGTTTCAACGACTCATCGTCGGCGATGACGGTTCGTACGAGCTGTTGCGCGCGCTGTGACCGATGTCGGCGCACATCGGTCGTCTGCTACCTGCGACGATGCACAGCATGGACATCACCACGCGGATCGGGAAGCAACGGG
>DATJSI010000122.1 GCA_035504215.1 Mycobacteriales bacterium | reverse complement strand
GGGATGTCGTCGTCGGGGTAGGGGGCGTGCGGCAGGTTGGCGCCACACCGGAAGCAGATCAGGTCCTCCGGCTGCACCCCGATGCCGCAGTTTGGGCAGGTCAGGATCGCCATCTCCTCGCTTGAAGCCGGTAAGCCGTTGCCAGCTACCATACCGCCCATCTCGGGGTTAGCTCCAGCGATCGTGCAGACCGCCCATCCCAGACACCATTGGCGATCAGCCTCCGCCCAGCGGAGGCACGGGGACTCGGCCTGCTGGGAGTACCCGGCAGTAGCATCAGTTCATGGTCGATTACGAACTTCCTCCGGAGCAGCGTGAGCTGCGCGGAACGGTCGCCGCGTTCGCCCGCGAGGTGGTCGCCCCGGTCATCGGCGACTACTACGAGCGCGGCGAGTTTCCCTACGACATCGTCGCGGGCATGGGCAAGCTCGGCCTGTTCGGCCTGCCGTTCCCCGAGCAGTACGGCGGGATGGACGGTGACTTCTTCACTCTGTGCCTGGCGATTGAGGAACTGGCCCGGGTCGACTCCTCGGTCGCGATCACGCTGGACGCGGGGGTGACGCTCGGCGCGATGCCGGTCTTCCGCTTCGGCACGGCCGAGCAGCGCGAGCGGTGGCTCCCGCCACTGGTCGCGGGGGAGCGGCTCGCCGCCTTCGGGCTGACCGAGCCGGGCGGCGGCACTGACGTCCCCGGCACGATGCGCGCGACCGCCCGGCTCGACGGCGACGAGTGGGTGGTCAACGGCACCAAGGCGTTCATCACCAACTCGGGGACGGCCATCACCTCGCTGGTCACGGTGCTGGCGCTCACTGACAGTGCTTCCGGAAACAGCGAGGGAGAGAAGAAAGAGAACTCGACCATCATCATCCCGAACGGTACCGAGGGCTTCCGTCCCGCCCCGAAGTACTCAAAGGTCGGGTGGTGCGCCTCCGACACCCGCGAGCTGTCGTTCGACGACTGCCGCGTCCCGGCGGCCAACCTGCTCGGCGAGCGCGGTCGCGGTTACGCACAGTTTCTGCGCATCCTTGACGAGGGCCGGGTGGCGATCTCCGCGCTCGCGACCGGCCTCGCCCAGGGCTGCGTGGACGAGTGCGTGCGGTACGCCAATGACCGGGTCGCCTTCGGCGTCGCGATCGGCAGGCACCAGGCGATCGCGTTCAAGCTCGCCGACATGGCCGCCCGGGTGCACGTCGCCCGGCTCGCGTGGTACGACGCCGCCGCCCGTCTGGTAGCCGGGGTGCCGTTCAAGAAAGAGGCGTCAATCGCCAAGCTGATCGCCTCGAACGCGGCGATGGATAACGCCCGCGACGCGACCCAGATCTTCGGCGGTGCGGGGTTCATGAACGAGTCTCCGGTGGGCCGGTTCTACCGGGATGCGAAGATCCTCGAGATCGGCGAGGGCACCTCCGAGGTGCAGCGCCTGCTGATAGCCCGGTCGCTCGGCGTGACCAGCTAAGATCTGGTGCGGCTGCGGGCGAAAAGTGTAGGTTTTCGTGCCATCAAGGGCTAGAGCAGAGTAGCCTTCCATGAGCCCCGCAGGCCATCACTGCCTAGCCCGACTTGACGGAGGGATGCTGACTTCCGTCAAAGTTCGGGGGGATTCCCGGTGAATGCCGGGTCTGGGGCTGGCAATTGATGATTATATGTCCCTACCCGTTTTGTAGCGCTAGCTGGAAGAGTTGCCCTGTGCCGGTCCAGGTGGCCCTTGAAGCTGCGAGGTGTGCGCGCAGTGCGTAGACGTTCGATGACCAACGGAAACGGCGGTCCACAGACGCCGGCTTCCGGCCTTCCGCTCGGTGGCGGAGGGCCCGGCGGACCGCTGGCCGTCGGCGAGGGCCAGGGTGGCCCTCGCGCTGGCTCCCAAGGCGGACCCGTTGGCCAGGTCGGCCTGCCGGTCCCGGTTTCCCGCCGTAGCCTTCCGTCCGCGGACAAGTCTGGCGTTACTGTGCGTAAGGGTTCATCGTGGCGGCCGAGCAACTGGCGCGTCCGCTGGCGGCTCATCGCCATCATCGTCGTCCCCACGGTGTTCGCCCTCATCCTCGGCGTGATCCAGATCGCCGGCTCGGTCAGCAACTACGACTCGTACAAGCGCGTCCAGACTCTGGCGGACCTCAACTCGCTGGTCGTCCAGGGTGCCGCGCTGCTCGCGGACGAGCGCGACGTGACCGCCGGGTACGTCGCCGCGGGCGGCCAGGCCGGCCTTGCCCCGCCGACGCTGAAGGCCACCGTGCTGGCCGACCAGAGCGCGACCACGCAGGTCATGAACAAGATCAGCACGCAGGCCCAGGCGGTCGTCAACGGCAGCGGCTACCGCGCGCAGACGGTCGAGGACCTCAGCAACGGCGTGCTCGCGGGCATCAGCGACCTGAAGTACATCCGCCAGGCGGCGACGACAACCAAGTCCCCGGCGCTGTCGGTGATCACGAACTACGACCGGCTGATCCAGGCGTTCATCACGTTCAGCAATGACGTCGGGGCCGGCACCGGCAACGACACGCTGCAGTCCGATGTCTCCGTGCTCAACGCGCTGCTGCGGATGGAGGACGACGCCTCGCTCCAGCGCGCGTACCTGTACCAGGCGCTCGAGTCGCCGTCGCCAGCCCTGACCCCGGTCGCCCTCGGCGACATCGACCAGGCGGCCGAGCAGCAGCAAGCGGACACGAACCAGTTCGGGACCGTGGCCTCGGTCGCCGAGCAGCAGACGCTCAACAACACCGTGGCGGGCCCGCAGGTCGACGAGGCGAAGTCCGCGGAGAAGCTCGCGATCGCGACGGCCGGCACGGCGAAGCTGCAGATCGGCACGCAGCAGACCTGTACCGGCACGACCGCGGCGCCGGCGGCGTGCTGGTACAGCACGCAGACCGCCCAGATCGACGACATGCGGACGGTCAGTGACCAGCTGGTCGGCCAGGTCACCGACCAGGCCGACTCGCTCGCGCAGACCGCGCTGCACGACGCCATCCTCGACTCGGTGGCGGTGCTGCTCCTGCTGCTCCTCGTCCTGCTGATCACGACCCTCGTGGCGCGGTCCATGATCCGCCCGCTGCGCCGGCTGCGCAGCGACGCCCTGGACATCGCCGGCAGCAAGCTGCCCGCGATGGTCCGCAGGCTGAGCGAGAGCGAAGGCGGCGACGCCGCCGCCGAGATCGAGCCGATCGGCGTCGTCTCCACCGATGAGTTCGGTGAAGTGGCGCGGGCGTTCGACCAGGTGCACCGGGAAGCGGTCCGGCTGGCCGCCGACGAGGCCATGCTGCGCGGCAACCTGAACGCGATGTTCGTCAACCTGTCGCGCCGCAGCCAGTCGCTCATCGAGCGCCAGCTGTCCCTGATCGACTCCCTCGAGCAGTCCGAGCAGGACGCCGACCGGCTGTCCAGCCTGTTCCGCCTGGACCACCTGGCGACCCGTATGCGCCGCAACTCGGAAAACCT
>DATJSI010000121.1 GCA_035504215.1 Mycobacteriales bacterium | reverse complement strand
GCCGGCCTGGCGTTGGAGGGCGCGATCTACCACCCGCTCGGCGAGCTTCTCGAGCGCTTCGACGCGCTGGTCTGCCCCACCTTCGCGGTGCCTGCTCTGCCGGCCGACTGGGAGCCGGGCGCCCCGGTCGGTGGTCAGTTGGCGCAGCCGGAGAACTGGCTGGACGTGATGATGACGCTTCCGTTCAACATCGCCAGCCGCTGTCCCGTCATGAGCGTGCCGTCCGGACAGTCGCGGGACGGTGTACCGACCGGGCTCTCGATCGTCGGCCGCACCTACGACGACCCGACCGTGTTCCGGATCGCCGCGGCGCACGAGGCCCGGATGCCGGGCTGGGACACGAATCGCCCGTCGCTGTGAGCGATCCGCGCCTGATGGCAGGGGCGCCGCCGATTCCCGCCGAGTCCCTGGTGACGCTCGGGAACTGGCAGGAGCCGCCGTACAACCGCTGGGGCTTCCAGCACGTTCGCGACCTGATCCCGACTGCGCGGATCCGCCGCGGCGAAGGGCCGGTGCGCGAGCTGCCGCGCAGCGAGCAGGACCTGCTCGGCCTGTCCTTCCGTTCCGGCGAGCGCCGGCTGACGATCGCCGAGCTGCTGGACGAGACCTACACCGACGGGTTTCTCGTGCTGCATCGCGGGCGGGTCGTCGCCGAGCACTACTTCACCGGCATGACGGCGGACACGACGCACCTTTTGATGTCGGTGTCGAAGTCGATCGTCGCCGCGGTCGCCGGCATCCTCGCCGCTCGCGGCGCGCTCGACGTGACCGCACCGGTGACGGACGTCGTACCGGAGCTGCGGCGTACCTCGTTTGAAGGCGCGACCGTGCAGCAGCTGCTCGACATGCGCACCGGCACGCGCTTCCACGAGACCTACGATGACCCGAGCTCCGACGCGAGGCTGATCGAGTATGTCTACCGGTGGCGGCCCGAGGACGGTACGCCGCATGCCGCTGACGCGCTGGAGTACTTCGCGCTGCTGGAGAACGACGGCGAGCACGGTGGGGCGTTCCGGTACCGGTCGGTGCTGACCGACGTGCTCGGCTGGGTCGTGGAGAAGGCCGGTGGCGCACGGTTGGCCGAGGTCATCGCGCGTGAGCTGTGGCAGCCGATGGGGGCGGAGTTCGACGCCGAGATCACGGTGGATCCGCATGGCAATGCGATGGGTGATGGCGGCGTGTGTGCGTCGCTGCGCGACCTCGGGCGCTTCGGCGAGCTCTACCGGGTGGGCTCGGGCAACAACCTCGTCCCCGCCGAGTGGATCGACGACACGGTGCGTGGCGCCCCGGACGGCGCGCAGGCCTTCCTCGACAGTCCGGCGAGCCAGGGAGTCGCGGTGCCGCCCGGCGCGCACTACCGCAACTGCTGGTGGGTGCGAGATCCCGTGACCCCGTTCTTCCATGCCTCGGGCATCAACGGCCAGAACGTCTTCGTGCATCCGTCGGCCGAGCTCACCGTCGCGAAGCTGTCCACCTGGCCGACCGCCCTCGACGACGGCTTCCGCGCGCTCACGATCGACGCGACCCTGGCGATCGGAGCGGCGCTGAACGGATAGGTTCAGCGCACATGGACGACACGATTCCGGGCCTGCTCGGCACCGCCGCCGAACAGTACGGCGAGCGGAGCTGGCTCCGGGTCGACGGCGGCGAGCTGAGCTTCGCCGCCGCCGCGCGCGAGGTCGCCCGCGTCGCGTCCCGGCTGCGCGAGGAGGGCGTCGAGCCGGGTGATCGCGTTCTGTTCACCGCGTACTCGACCCCGCCGTACCTCCTGCTGTGGCTTGCGACCTGCAGCATCGGCGCCATCGCGGTGCCGGTCAACCCGGCGAGTGCAACGGCGGAGCTCGCCAGCCTGGTCGCGCAGGTGCGACCGCGGCTGAGCGTCACCGACGGTGACATCGCGCGATTCGCGGGTGACTGGCAGGACGACTCGGCCGGCGGGGAGTGGGCGCTGGAGGCGAAGGTCGAGCCGGCCGACGTCGCGGTGCTGATCCCGACCTCGGGCACGACCGGCCGCTCGAAGCTGGTGATGCAGACCCACCGCGCCTATGCGTACGCCGGGGTCGGCTTTCCCTGGTGGATGGAGCTCGGGCCGGATGACCGGCTGATGACCTCGCTGCCGTTGTTCCACATCAATGCTCCGGCCTACTCGGTCATGGGTTCGCTCGCGTGCGGTGCCGGCCTGGTGCTGCTTCCGCGCTTCTCCGCGCATGACTTCCTTGCGGCAGCGCGCCGGCACGGGGCGACCGAGTTCAACGCGATCGGCGCGATGCTCGAGATCCTGATGCGCCAGCCCGAGCGCCCCGACGACGCGGACACGCCGTTGCGGCTGTGCTACACGGGGCCGTCGCCGGCGAAGGCGTGGCAGGAGGCGTTCGAGCGCCGGTTCGGGCTGCGGGTCGTCTGCGGCTACGCGATGTCGGAGTCGCCGTACGGGCTGATCTGGGCGCACGGCACGCGACCGTTCGGGACCTTGGGCAGCGTCCGCCAGCATCCGACGCTTGGAACGATCAACGAAGCGCGGGTCGTCGACGACGACGGGCACGACGTCGGAATCGGTGCTGCCGGCGAGCTGCTGCTGCGCAATCCGGTCGTGACGCCCGGCTACTGGGAGATGCCGGAGGAGACGTCGGCCGCCATCGTCGACGGCTGGCTGCACACCGGTGACCTGGTCACGGTCGAGCCCGATGGACTGTTCACCTTCGTGTCGCGGAAGAAGGAGGTGATCCGCCGGCGCGGCGAGAACCTCTCGCCGGCGGAGGTCGAGGAGGCGATTGCGAGCCATCCCGACGTCGTCGAGTGCGCGGTCGTCGGCGTACCGTCCGAGCTGTCCGAGGAGGACGTGAAGGCGTTCGTGGTCATGGCGCCCGGGGCTGCGCCGGACTTCGAACAGCTTCGGGACTGGGCGGCGCAGCGGCTGACCGCGTTCAAGGTGCCGCGCTACTGGCAGGCGGTCGGCGAGCTCCCTCGGACGCCCACCGCGCGAATCGCCAAGCATCGGCTCCCGGCCGGACATCCAGCGGGTGAGTACGACGCCGAGGCGCCGGGCCGGTCGTGGCGTCCGCCGTGGGTGGTGGCGGCGTTCCTGCTCTTCAGCGTCGCGCTGGTGCCCTGGATCGTGTGGCTCGCCGTATCGCTGCCGAGCCGGCACACCGATCACTTCTACGACGTCACCTGGGTCGGCTTTGACATCGGTCTGCTGGGAGCGATGGCCTCGGTGGCGTGGCTGGCGCACCGCCGGTCGGCCAATCTCGAGCTGGCCGCGACCGTGGCGGGGACCATGCTGGTGATCGACGCATGGTTCGACATCACGACGTCCACCCCTGGGGCAGACAGGTGGGAAGCGATCGCCGCCGCGGTGCTCTTCGAGCTGCCGATCGCGGGACTGTGTGGCTGGTTGGCCCGCAACGGGGATGCGGTGCGCCGGCGCCGCGCGCCCGGCGCGAGTCACCGGGTGGAGTCGGGGGACTAGCGCCGGCGTCGGGTGCCGACCCGTTGCACCCTGCGGACCACTCGCGCCACCGACGGCCACTGCCGGGGCCAGACGATGAACGCTTCGGCTTCGAGCGCGGCAATCGCGATCCGTGGCAGGTCGCGCGCCGTTGGGTAGCAGATGAAGCGCGGCTCCCACTCGGGGCGGAACTTCGCGTTGAACCGGTAGAGCGACTCGATCTGGAACCACCGCGAAGCCCACAGCAGGATCGCGCGCCAGAGCCGAAGCACCGGGCCGGCGCCGAGCCGGCCACCGCGCTCCAGCGCTGACCGGAAGGCGGAGAAGTTGAGCGACAACCGGGTGACGCCGATCTCGGGTGCGGCCCGCAGCGCGGCGACGATCATCGTCTCGTTGAGCCCTGGATCGGCCGCGCGGTCGCGGCGCATCAAGTCCAGGGACAGCCCGTCGCAACCCCAGGGCACGAAGTGCAACAGCGCCGCGAGCCGGTCTTCGTGGCAGGCGGTGACGACGACACAGTCGCCATCGGCGGGATCGCCGAACCGCCCCAACGCCATGGAGAACCCGCGCTCGGTCTCGCTGTCGCGCCAGCGGGTCGCTTGCCGGCGCAGGTCGACGATCTCCGCAGTCGAGAGCTCGGCGGTGCGGCGTACATCCATCCGGTAGCCCGCGCGTTCGACCCGCGCGACCATCTGCCGGACGTTGCGCATCGCCCGGCCGTCCAGGCTGAACTCCTCAACCGGCACGATCGCCTCGTCACCGAGCTCGAGCGCGCGCAGCCCCGCTTCCCGGGTCCAGACCTCACCGCCGCGCTCGCCGCAGCCGATGACCGCGGGCACCCAGGCGTGCCGCGCCGCCTCGGCGACAAAGGCAGCGATCGCGCCGGGCCAGGCCTCCGGATCGCCGATCGGGTCACCGGACGCCAGCATGACGCCGGAGACGACGCGGTAGGACACCGCAGCCTTGCCGGTCGGCGAGAAGATCGCGGCCTTGTCCCGGCGCAAGGCGAAGTAGCCGAGCGAGTCTCTCTCGCCCTGCTGCGCGAGCAGTGCGCGCAGGCCACCTTCATCGTCAGCGTCGAGCCGGGCGGGTGGTTCCGGCGGCCGCAGCAGCAAGTACGCCGGCACCACGACCGTCGCTGCGCCCAGTGTCACGAGCACGCTGTAGACCAGGTCCGCCGTCCCGTCGTCACGAAAATGCAGGGGACCGGTGACGCCGACCAGACCGTAGGCGATCTCGGCCCACTGGCTGGCCAGCGAAGGATGCCCCATGATCGCGTCGCCGCGGGCCACCAGCAGCAGCCAGCCGAGACCGAACGAGACGATCGCGAGCGCAACAAAGGCAACCGGTGCGCGCAGTCGCGTGCGCGGGTCGCCGGCCGCGAAGAACTGCGACCGGGTGCCGATCAGGACGGCGAAGACGACGGCGGCAAGCAGCGCTTCTCCGACATCGATGCCCTTTGCCAGATGCAGCACGATCGAGAGACCGGCGAGGGCAACCGCAGCGCGCCACGCGCGCCGCTTGCGCCGCCGCAGCCCACTGCCGAGCACGAGCAGCAGGATGCCGACCACCAGGGTGGCGGCACTCGCCTCGTGCGCGACGCCGAGCGGCAGGACCTTGGTGAGCTCGTGCAGCCGCTTGGTGCGCTCGGGCAGCAGGGCGGTCGCGATGTTGATGCCGCCGAGCAGCCCGGCGGCGAGGGCCACCAGCGTGGGGACGCCGCGGACCAGGCGGTGGATCGGCTCGGGCACGCGCGCCGAGCCGGAACCGCCGCCGTCTTCGAGGCGTGCTTCGGTGCCGCGGCGAGGCAGCGGTGCGTCGGTCACCGCACCGGCCGTGCTCCGCGAGCCCTTGCCCGCACCTTCGCGCGACACCGTGTCCTCGCTCGTCGCCGCAACCTGCGACCGGAGGGTACCCGCGCACCCTGAAGCCGCAGCGGGGCACGCCGATGGGCCGACCGGGGAGTTGACAGCGGCGTCGGAGTGATGTCATAATGATGTCATTACGACAGACGAGGTGACATCATGATGCCGCAGCTGAGGCAAGCGCTCGCCGACGAGCACACCCGCGACCGCGAGCGCGCCATCGCCGCCCGCCGCAGTGCCTATGGCGAGGGTGCAAGCTCACGGCCACACCGGGTCGGCGTACGCGTCGGCTACTGGCTGATCTCGGTCGGCTGCCGCCTGGTGGCGCCCGACCTGACCGCAGCGGCGCAGTAGCCATGGAGCTGTCGTCGCTCGCCGAGCTGATCGGCGGTGACATCACCGCCCTCGGCCGGCTTGGCGATGAGACAACCGCGGACGCCGCGGTGCGGATCGTGAGCGCCCTCGGCGGCCCGATCAACGCTCGGCTGCTCGAGGTGCTGAGCCAGGTCGCCGCCGAGGTCGACACCCAGGGCCAGCCGGCTCACGTCGAGCTCCGGGTGGTCGGCAGTGACGCGCGGCTGGTGCTGATCTCCGAGGCCGGCGGCGAGGAACCGGCCGCCGCAGCGCCCGCCGACGGCGACACCGACGCCCGCATCACCCTCCGGCTGCCCGCCGCACTCAAGACCGCAATCGAGGCGGCTGCGGCGGCGGAGGGGGTGTCGGTCAACAGCTACATCGTCCGACGGTTGAGCACCCAACCCAGTCAATCCACGCGACCGCAGCAATACGGTCGCCGCCGCATGACCGGCTACGGCCGCAGCTGACAGGAGCTTCGCCTTGAGAACACATCGCTACGACACCCCCGGCCCGGTAGACCTGCAGGTCACCATCAAATCGGGCCGCGTGCATGTCGAAACCTGGGACGGCGCCGACACGGTCGTTGACCTTGACAGCTCCGACGACGCCCTCGTCGAAGAGGTGAACGTCGACTGCGAGCCCTTCGGTGACGGCTATCGCGTGGTGGTCCGCGTGCCGCGGATGGAGGACCGCAACTTCCTGCGGATCTTCTCCCGCAGCTCGCTCGACGTTCACGTCCACGTGCCCCACCAGGCCCGAGCCGAAGTGACGACCGCCAGTGGGGACGTCCGACTGAACGGGAGCTATCGCGAGGTCCAGGCCTCGACCGCGTCCGGCGATGTCGAGGTGGATGACGTGACCGGGCTCGCCTCCATCGCGACCGCGAGTGGCGACATCAGCGTCCACTCGGTGGCCGGTCGTACCGACATCCGGGCCGCTTCGGCCGACGTGCATTGTGGGCGGATGGAGGGTGGCGGCGAGGTGAAGACCGCTTCCGGCGACGTGCGGATCGACGCCGCCGCCGAGCGGATCGCGGTGACCACCGGATCCGGTGACATCTCCGTCGGCGAGTCGGACAGCTGCAAGCTTCGCAGCGCCTCGGGAGACCTGAGCCTCAGCGCGATCCGGGAAGGCGTGGCCGACCTCAAGACGGCGTCGGGCGACATCGATGTCGCCGTCGTAACGGGTGCGGTGGTGGCGGTGGACGCGGAGAGCGTGAGCGGCGACCTCACCTCGGAGATCGAGCTGTCGCTCAGCGAACCCTCGACCGCTGGCGGCGACGAGACCGATCGGGAGATCGAACTGATCCTGCGAACCGTCAACGGCGACATCCAGGTCCGTCGCACCCGGGCGCGTGCAGGCAGCTGACGTTGCGAAGTAGGCATCGTGGACCCAGCCATCCGTGAAGTCGACACGGCTGCGCTCTTCCGGGCGCTCGACGCCCGGCGCACCGAGCGCAGTGGCTGGACCGGCCGGCGGCCGACTTCGTCTATGTCGCCAGGTGGTAGCGCTACTGCCTGGTGGTGCGGCCATCGAGCCAGATCGTCCACGCGCGGACGGACTTCAACACGAACACACCATCCTTGGTCCACGGATCGTCGGCGAAGAAGGCTCGCACCTGTTCGGCGCTGTCGGCGGCGACGGCGATGAGCGCGACGTCGTCAGGGTCCCCGCCGTCAATCGGGCCACCCAGGACGATCACTCCGCGCGCGACCAGCTCGTCGACGAACTCTGCGTGCTCGGCGAAGCCGGGTTGCTCACGGATACCGACGTCGTGATGCCAACCGGGTCCCTTTGTCGTGGTCAGTGCATACATGCCCATCACCACATGGTTGCGGCCGGGTCCGACAGCGAGCCGTCGGCCTGACGCTGCCGCCGGATTGGGCGTCAGTCCCAGCAGAGACAGAAGGGATGCCCGGCCGGGTCGAGGTAGACCCGGAACTGGTCGCCTTCGGCCTCGCCCGGCTGAACGTCATGTTTGGCCGCGCCGAGTGCAAGGACCTGTGGCTCGATCGCGTTGACGTCCTCGACCGTCACGTCGAGATGGAACTGTTGCGGCCGCTCACCGGTTGGCCAGGTTGGTGCGGCGAAGTCATCAGCCAGCTGGAAGGCAAGGCGCACGCCGTCGACGGTCAGGGTCACCCAGTCCTCCGCGTCGGCGTCCATCTCCCCGCCGAGCACGCCTTGGTAGAACTCTGCGAGCGCCCGAGGATCGGGGCAGTCAAGGACTACGGAGCGCATTCGGGCAAGCGGCATGACCAGCAGTCTCCGGCCAGCCCGAGGCCGCAAAACGTCCGGGGGCGCCCGGGAGGGCTCAGTTCGCGCATCGACGGCGATGAGATAGTCGTCGTAGCTGGTCCCGGAGGTGGAACGGTGCTGAAGGTCTTCGGCTTCGACCGGATCGCCGTCGTGCTCGGCGATCTGTACTTCATCGATCCCGACCCGTCGCCCGGGCAGGAGGGTGCGGAGCGCGGTGTGCGCGTCGAGGTCCGCTTCATCGAGGCTCAGAAGCACGACGGTTCGATCTACGCGGCTCGGCCGATCGTGGTCGGCGAGCCGGTCTGGCGGCTCGATCTGCTGGAGTCGGTCGAGGGCGTGCCGGGAAGCTTCGATCGAACCCATCACCACCCGCTCATGCGTGGATTCGAGCCTGGATCGCGAAGGTTCGAACGCGACCTCTCGGCTGACCCGCTCGGCTATCTCGCACGGCGGTTGCGCGACCTGCCGCGGCTGTTCGACCAAGCCGAGCTGCCGGCCGACTCTGCGTCCGAGGCGGACGTCATTCAGTTGCAGTGCTCGGTGGACGAGATCGTCGCCGCGACCGGCGCGATGCTCGACCAGGTCCGTCGCGGCGAGCTAGCGCAGGCCGCGGAACCGGACGAGTCTGGGCTGGCCCGGACCGGATGGCTGTAACGGGCGGGATCGCGCTGCTCGGCGTCGGGCACCTCGGCTCGCGTTCCCTCGAATCCGGTCGTCGCCGGGTACACCCGAGGAGACGATGACGGGACGGACGGCAGCCGGCGCGCTTTTCGCGGCCGTCATGGTGATCGTCGTCGTCAGCGTGGATGTGCTGTTCTTCCGCCACCATTTCTGGGCACGGCTGGCGGTCAACGTCGGCATCGTCGTGGTGGCCGCCGTGCTCTACCTCTTGTTCGTGCATCGCCGGTAGGCGAGCCGCACCACGCAGCACGGCACCTCCGCGGCGTCCTGCAGCGGCCGATGTCATCGCTGGCCGTCGACTTCGTCTCCGTCTGAATGGAACACTGTGGGATGCCGCAGAGTTCGCGCGCTGGCTGAATGAGTCTCGATGAGCGAAGAGAACGGCGATCGGGCCGCGGGACATGTCGCGGCCTTCAACGCCTGTGTTCGGTCGGACGACTGGGCGTCATTCGCGGATCGCTTCACGCCCGATGCGACGATGCGGTTCGTCGGCGTACCGGTCGGTCCGTTCATCGGGCGGGAACAGATCGCAGCCGGCTACCTGGCCCAACCGCCGACCGACACGCTGACGGTGACCCGCTCGGTCTCCGCAGGCGACATCGACGAGGTGTGGTTCGACTGGGACAGCGGGGGCTCCGGCGCCATGACCATCCGGTGGACCGGCGATTTGGTCGCCGAGCTGACCGTCACCTTCGGGTGAGCCGGCCGCGCAGGATCGAGCGCAGCTATCGGCGGCCCGGTTGGTCGAGGTCCACGCGGCCGAGCAGCACGAGCAGCGTCGCCAAGAGCGTCACCACGACGACGACCGTGAGGTTCACGCTGCACAGGTAGGCGGCGTTGAGGATGGGCTGTGTCGGCGTGAAGGTGTCGTTGTGGTCGACGAGGAACCGCAGCACTCGGACTGCGTTGATCGTGCTCAGGATCGCTGCGACCACCCAGACGATGCCCAGCACGGCGAATGCGGGAATGTGCGCGTAACGCCGGCCGACGCTCACCGGCCGGCGGGCCGCCAGCAGAGCGGCGACGAGACAGAGGGCAGCGAAGGTGAGCAACGCCGCGCCGATCGCGTCGCTCGGCCGGTGCCAGCGAGCGCTTTGTACGGCGACCGCGGTCAGCCAGGCGTACGACCCCGCGACGACCGCCGAGATGCCGCGCCATGCCGGCGGGGAGACGATGACCAGCGCGAGCGCGACGCTGAATGCGACCGCGGTGTGCCCGCTCGGGAAGGTGTTGAACGGGTACAGCGAGTCGCTCTGGACCAGTCGGGGACGGGTCAGGATCGTCGTACGCAGGATGTGAGTGACGCCGATCACGAGGGCGGCCATGACCGCGGTGGCAATGCCGAGCCGCGGCCGGCGCCGAATGATGCCGAGCAGTGCGATCGCCGCGAGCGCGATGATCGACGTGGTGACCGTGATGCGGCGCAACAGCGAGAGCTCGCTGATCCGCGTTTGGTCCCGCTGCCCGTATGAGCCCAGCAACGCCGCGTTGTCGAACCGCTGACCCAGCGCGGTGTGTACGGCGAGCAGGAAGACCGCCGCCGCGAGCACAGCAGTGACCAGCGCGGCAACGAGCAGCCGGCGCGCGGTCGCCGGTGCCGTGGGTTGTGGGTCCGGCACCGCCGCGGGCACTCCGGCAAGAGCCGACGCGGGCTCCGCCGGCGGGATCTCCCTGCGCGAGCGCCACGCGCGCGGCCCGCTCACGCCGGCAGCCCGAGGTAAGACAGGACGTCGTGCGCATCGCGGTCGAGCGCCTGCTTGGTAGCCGAGGGGATCGAAGCGAACGGCGTGAGGTCGACCCTCCCACCCGCCAGCCCCCAGGTGGCGACGGCGGCGCCGCGCACCATCGCGAACGGCCGGAAGATCCCGTTCGTCGTGACGATGCCCTGCTGCGTGCCGGTGATCGCTTCGCGTGACACCCACCCGCACAGCGACGGTTCGAACGACCCGAGCAGACGCGACGCCGGCAGCCGGGCCGCCTCGACGTGGTCGGCGAGTGCGGCCAGCCCGTCGGCCCGGTCGTCCAGGCGGGTCCCGATCGTGCGCAGCCCCCGGCGGGCGTCGCCGAGGGTTATCCCGGCCCAGCGGGCGAGGTCGCGGTCGTCGGCGGGACCGTGGCCGGCCAGGTAGCGCCGGGCGAGCTCGCCGAGCGCGATGTCGCGCGGCAGCGCGGTGAGGCGTTCCGCGAGCAGCCCGGTCTCGCGGCTCACCCGCACGGGCCGCTCACGCAGCGCGGTCAGGTTCCAGGACGAAGACCGGGATCTCGCGCTCCGTGCGCTTCTGGTAGTCGGCGTAGTCCGGGTACGCCGCGACCGCCCGCTCCCACCACTCCGCCTTCTCCTCGCCGAAGATCTCGCGCGCGACCATGTCCTGCTTCACTGTCCCGTCCTGGACTTCGACGTGCGGATCAGCGATGAGGTTGTGATACCAGGTGGGATTCGCCGGCGCACCGCCCTGCGAGGCGACCGCGGCGTACCGGCCGTCGTGTTCGACCCGCATCACCGGGTTCTTGCGCAGCTTGCCGGAATGCGCGCCGCGGCTGGTCACGATGATCACCGGCATGCCACGCAGGGTGGTGCCTTCCTTGCCTCCGGAGCTCTCGATCTTCTCCACCTGGTTGCGTACCCACTCTGCGGAGCTGGGCTCGTACTCGCCGTCGAGCGGCATGGCGACGTGGCTCCCTTCAGGTTCTGATCGGCCGGGTTTCGGGGGTCTGACGATCGGTCTCCGTCGGGTCGGTCACGGGGACGTCGCCGAGAGCATCGTCGATCGCCTTGAGCACCGCCGGTTCGAGCGTCACGCCGGACGCGCCCACGTTGTCGGCGACCTGCTCGGGTCGGGAGGCGCCGATGATCGCGGTGGAGACGTTCGGGTTCTGCAGCACCCAGGCGACCGCCAGCTGGGCCATCGAAAGGCCCGCCTCCGACGCGATCGGCTCGAGCTTGGCGACCGCGGTGAGTACGTCGTCGGTCAGCCAGCGGCTGATGAAGTTCGCCCCACCCATCTGGTCGGTGGCCCGCGAGCCGGCCGGCGGCACCTGCCCGGGTTTGTACTTGCCGGTGAGGACACCCTGCGCGATCGGTGACCAGACCACCTGTCCGATGCCGAGCTCCTCGCAGGTGGGGATCACCTTTGCCTCGATCACTCGCCACAACATCGAGTACTGGGGCTGGTTGGACACGAACGGGATCTTGAGGTCGAGCGCCAGCTCGTGAGCGGCTCGGATCTGCTCCGCCGTCCACTCCGATACCCCGATGTAGTTCACCTTCCCGGCGTGCACGATGTCGGCGAACGCCGACATCGTCTCCTCCAGCGGCGTCTCTTTGTCGTAGCGATGAGCCTGGTAGAGGTCGACGTGATCGGTCTGCAGCCGGCGCAGTGATCCGTCGATCGCTTCACGAATGTGCTTGCGCGACAAGCCGGAGTCGTTGGGGCCGCCGGGACCGGTCGGCCAGAAGACCTTCGTGAAGATCTCCAGCGACTCGCGGCGGTGTCCTTTCAGCGCCTTGCCCAGCACGGTCTCGGCTCGGGTGTTCGCGTAGACGTCCGCGGTGTCGAAGGTCGTGATGCCGCACTCGATCGCCTGACGCACACACGCGAGCGCGGCATCCTCCTCGACCTGCGAGCCGTGCGTGATCCAGTTCCCGTAGGCGATCTCGGAGATCTTCAGACCGGACGAGCCAAGCCGTCGAAAGCGCATATAAGGAGCCTATGCCGGTGCGGCCCGGACGGTTCAGCCGGTGCGGTGGGCCCGGAACAGCCGGCTCGCGTTGCAGCCGCGGACCTTGGTGAACCGGACGGTGATCCGGCCGCGCGCCGTCGTGCGCGAGGTGAAGTGGCCGGTCACGGTGACAGCGACGCCTTTCTGCGGGTAAGCGTGGGAGGTCTTCGTGAACCGCCCGCTGGTGATCGGCATCGGCCCGGTCGGCGCCTGGAACTCGGTGATGTGGTTCTTGCAGCCCGCCTTCACCTCGGCCTCGGCCGAGAACGCGACGATGCGCCGGTGTGAGCTCGCCACGGTGAACGACACCGGCAACGGTTGCGGGCTGGCCGCCTCCTGGCCGGTGTACTGACCGGCTCGCGGCCCGAGCGGTGTCGCAGCCGACGCCGCGACCGACCCCGCGAAGCCGGTGAGCAGCAGCAACGCGGTGGCGCTCACAGCCGTCGGGATCGTCGTACGCGGTCTAGCCATGTCGCTTGCCGCCGCTCTTGCTGCGCTTCGGTGGCTGGTCGGGAACCACGGCGTGGATGAGGACTTTGACCTCGTCGACGAGATAGCCGGCCATGACGTCGAGGTCAGGGACGAGATCGCGGTCCGCGATCAGCCCGAAGTGCAGGCCGCCGCCATAGCTCATGACGGTGATGTTCAGGCCTTGGCCCTCGGCGATCGCCGACATCGGGTAGTACGCGACCAGCCGCGTCCCGCCGTAGTAGAGCGGCACGTTGGGACCGGGCACGTTCGAGATGATCAGGTTGAACGGGTTGATCCGCTCGAGCAGGCGCAGCCGTGCCGACAGCCGGGCCGCCTGACCCGCGAGCGCCGGCATCGCGAACTGGCTCACGTCGGCAAGCAGGTCAGCAGGCAGCGCACCGTGCTGCTCCTTGGCGGCGCGCATCGCTTCGTGTGCGGACTCGAGCCGTTCGACCGGCTCGTCCAGGTTGGTCGCGAGCGCCGCGATGACCGACGAGACCCGGTTGCCGCCGGTGCCCATCTGTTCCTCGGTACGCACGGAGACCGGTACGGCGGCGACCAATGGCGCTTCGGGCAACGCGTCGTGGTCCTGAAGCCAGCGCCGGAGTGCGCCCGCGCACAACGCCATGACGACGTCGTTCACGGTCGTGCCGGAGGCGTTCTTGATGGCACGGACGTCGTCGAACGCGATGGTCCGGAACGCCCACCGTCGATGGGGGCCGATCGCCCGGTTGAAAGGGGTCGCCGGCGCGCGCAGGCTCGGTGAGGCGAGCACGACGTGCGCGTCCCTCCCGATCAGCCGGTCGATGACCGGAAGCCGCGGCCGGGCCGGGCTCGCCGCGAGCGTCGGGAGCGATCGCGCGACGCCGTAGGTCAGGCGCACGCCCCGCAGCGGGTGGCCGGCCAAGGACCATGCGCTGTGCAGCAGCATCCGCAGTGTCGATGGCGGCGGGTCGACGATCCGCGGCGGCGGCTCGAGGCCGTCATCGGGTCGGCCGTCGGGGGAGATGTCGAGGACAGCGGTCAGGATGTCGTTGCCGGAGACGCCGTCGATGGCGGCGTGATGCACCTTCGTGTAGATCGCCATCCGGCCGCCGGACAGCCCATGGATCAGGTACAGCTCCCACAGCGGCCGGCGCCGATCGAGGTGCCGGGCATGCAGCCGGGCGGCCTGCTCGGCGAGCTGGTGGTCGTCGCCGGGAGCGGGCAGGGCGAGCTCGCGCACGTGGTACTCGATGTCGAAGTCCGGGTCCTCGATCCAGTACGGCTGGTCCAGCCCGAGCGGCACCTCCACCAGGCGGCGCCGGAACGGGGGGATCAGGTGCAGCCGCGACTCGATCAGCTCGGTCAGGCTGGCGAGGGTCAGGGGCGTGGCAGCGGTCGACGGGTCGAGGACGCACACGCTGCCCACGTGGCCGTACATCGCAGGCGTCTCCATCGCCAGGAACGCCGCGTCCAGCCCGGTCAGCTGCTGCATGCCTTCAATAGTGTCAGGACTCGAGCCATCGCAAAACCGCGAGCACCCGCCGATGGTCGTCGGGCGACGGCGCGAGCCCCAGCTTCCCGAAGATGCTCGTGACGTACTTCTCGATCGCGCCGGGGCTGAGGTGCAGGGTGGCCGCGATGGCGGAGTTCGCCCGGCCTTCGGCCATGAGGCGCAGCACCTGGCGCTCGCGCGCAGTGAGAGCGTCCACCGAGTCGGTACGCCGGCTCGCGCCGAGCAGCTGCGTGACCACCTCGGGGTCGAGCACGGTGCCGCCTGCGGCGATGCGCGTCAGCGCCTCCATGAACTCGCTGACATCGGCGACCCGGTCCTTCAGCAGATAGCCGACGCCCTCCGAGCCGGCCGCGAGCAGCTCGGCGGCATAGCGGGTCTCGACGTACTGGGAGAACACGAGGATGCCGAGCGCGGGATGTCTGCGCCGGAGCTCGATGGCGGCGACCAGCCCTTCGCTCGTGTGGGTCGGCGGCATCCGGATGTCGACCACCACCAGATCGGGCCGGCGCTCGTCCACGACATCGATGAGAGAGATCGCGTCGCCGACCGCCGCGACGACGTCGTGCCCGCGTGCGGTCACCAACTGGACGAGACCATCCCTGAGGATCGCCGAGTCCTCGGCGATCACGATGCGCAGGCCCGCCGTGGTCATGTCAGCGGGGTCTGGATCGTGACCAGTGTCGGCCCGCCTTCGGGGCTCGCGATGTCGATCCGGCCGTCGACGGTCGACAGCCGATCGACCAGCCCGGCGATCCCGGTGCCGCCAGAGCGCCCGCGCTCCGCACCGCCTGCGCCGTCATCTCCGACCCTGACGTACAGCCGCGCGTCGATGACGCGGACGTCGATGTTCGCGTGATGCGCGCCGCTGTGCTTCACGACGTTGGTCAACAGCTCGGCGGTACAGAAGTAGACGATCGTCTCGATCGCCTGCGACGGCCGGTTCGGGAGGTCGATGTGCACCTGGGTGGGCACCGAGCACCGCGCCGCGAGCGTTCCGAGCGCGTCCGGCAGACCGTTGTCGAGCGCAGGCGGATGGATGCCGCGCGCCAGGTCGCGAAGCTCGACAATGGTGCCCTTGGCGTCGCGGTGAGCGGACTCGACGAGCTCACGCACCCGGGTGAGCGAGGCTTCTGGGTCCTCGGAGGCGTCGAGCTCTTCCTTCGCCAACCCGAGGTTCATCGCGAGTGACACCAGCCGCGCCTGCGCTCCGTCATGCAGGTCGCGCTCGATCCGGCGAAGTGACGCCGCCGAGTCGTCGATCGCCATGGCCCTGGTCTGCTCGAGCTGCGCAATCCGGCGAGAGCCCTCGGTCGGGCCGAGCAGGTTTGCAATCAGGAAGCGGTCGATGGACACCACCGCTCGTACGGCCCACGGCGCCAGCAGCAGCAACACGATGCCGGCCAGGAAGGTGGCGAGGATGCGAGGAGCGGTGTCGAGGAAGTAGCCGTTGTAGAGCTGGGCCCCCCGGTGGGCGACACCGTGGTAGGTCTGGGTCGGGATGGTGTGCCGCCAGATCGGGTAGGTCGTCGCGCCAACCGCCATGCTCCAGAAGGACACGGCCACGGTGAAGTCGATGATCGAGATCGGGAAGTCGAGCAACAGGAAGGCGATCGCCCGCCAGCCGTTGATCTCGGTCAGCCAGCCTCGGACACCCGGGCGCCGTCGCACGATCGGGTTGTCCACCTCGACGCCGAGCAGGGCTCGCCCGATCGCCCGGTAGCCGCCACCGAGACCGCGCGCCGCAGCAATGGCCAGCGCCAGCAGCGGGATGCCGATCAGGGTGACGATCAACGACAGGCTGACCGAGAGGCTGGTCACCACCCAGACGAAGCCGGCTACGCCGATCGGGAAGCCGATCAAGGCATAGAACAGCTCGCGCCAGGTCCGGCCGTCGGCGAGCGCGGTGAAGAACCTCATCGCTCGTGACCTCCGTTCTGCCGCGCCGCCGTCGGGGTGATGTCGGTACCAGCCTGGACTACGCGAGGGCCGGTTCCCAGCCGGTTCGCCCCCGAGCCGAATGGGGGTTATCCCTACCCGGATTCGGGGGCGTCCCGGATGGTGGCCGGCGCTTGTTCCGGCGAGGGTTTGTGGCATGGAATCGATCGAGATCAACGGACTGACAAAGCGGTACGGCGACACGCTCGCCGTCGACGACCTCACCTTCGCCGTGCGACCGGGAGTCGTGACCGGCTTCCTCGGCCCGAACGGCGCGGGGAAGTCGACCACGATGCGGCTCGTGCTCGGCCTCGACCGGGCCGATCGCGGCAGCGCGACCATCGGAGGCCGTCGCTACCGAGACCTCGCGGAGCCACTGCGGACGGTCGGCGCGCTGCTCGAAGCGCGTGCGCTGCACGCGGGCCGCACCGCACGCAACCACCTGCGCTACCTCGCGTTCAGCCAGGGCATCCCCGCCCGCCGGGCGGACGAGCTCCTGGACCTCGTCGGGCTTGCCTCGGTCGCGGACAAGCGGGTCGGTGGCTTCTCGCTGGGCATGGGACAACGGCTCGGTGTCGCGGTCGCTTTGCTCGGCGACCCAGCGGTGCTGATGCTCGACGAGCCGGTCAACGGCCTCGACGTCGACGGCGTCCGCTGGATGCGCACGTTGCTGCGGGACCTCGCCGACGAAGGCCGAACGGTGCTGCTGTCGAGTCATCTGCTCAGCGAGGTCTCGGTCACGGCGGACCATCTGGTCGTGATCCGCGGCGGCCACCTGGTCGCGGACTGCTCGACCGCGGAGCTGCTCGACCGCGGCTCGGACGGCGACGTGCTCGTCATCACCCCGGAGCCGATCCGGTTCGAACAGCTCGTGATCGCGAACGGCGGGCGGGTACGGATGCGGGACGGCGACCAGGTCTGCGTGCGTGACCTCACTGCTCCGCAGATCGGCGAGCTCGCGGCCGCCGATCGGCTCGTCCTGCACGAGCTGACTCCACAGCGCGCCTCGCTCGAGGACACCTTCGTCGAACTCACCCGAGACATGGAAACCGTTGGGAGCCCATCGTGATCACCACCTACAACCGCCTGTTCCGCGCCGAGTGGGTCAAGCTGAGGTCGTTGCGGTCCAGCGGCTGGACGCTGAGCACGATGGTCGTGGCGGGAATCGGGTTCAGCGCGTTGCTCTGCGCGCTGACCGCGTCTCACTGGTCGCACGTGTCCGCCGCGAACAGGGCAACCTGGGATCCCACGAACCAGTCGCTCGTCGGCACCGTCTTCGGTCAGCTCGCGATCGGCGTGCTCGGCGTGCTCGCGGTCACCTCGGAGTACACGAGCGGCACGATCCGCAGCACGATCGCCGCCGTTCCGCGGCGTACCCCGGTGCTTGTGGCGAAAGCCGTGGTGTACGGCGGGGTCGCGCTGGTGGCCGGGGAGATCATCTCCCTTGCGTCGTTCTTCATCGGGCAGACGCTGTTCGGCAGCAAGGTGCCGCACGCGTCGTTCACCCAGCCGGGCGTCGCGCGGGCGGTGCTGTTGGCCGGTGTGTACCTCGCGCTGGTCTGCCTGCTCGCGATCGCGATCGGTGCCGCTCTGCGTCACACCGCCGGCGCGATCACCGCGGTGGTGGCCATCCTGCTGGTGCTGCCCGGGATCGTGTCCGCCATTCCCGGCTCGTTCGCACAGTCGGTCAGCTGGTACCTCCCGCCCCAGCTGGCAGGGTCGTCGATGGGAGCGGTCGTGCCCGAGCCGGGTGCGCTCGGCCCCTGGGCCGCGACGGCGGTGCTGGTGGGTTACGTCGCGGTCGCGATGCTCGTCGCCGGCCGGCTGCTCGTCCGGCGCGACGTCTGAGGCTCAGCGGTCGATCACGACCGCGAGCGCGAAGCCGTCGTACCCCTTCGCGCCGACGGTTTGGACGGCGGTGGCGACCAGCCGGCGATCGGTCCCGAGTGCCTCGGCAAACGCCCGGATGCCGAGGACACTCGGGTCGATCGACCCGGCATCGAGCACGTCACCGCCGCGCACGACATTGTCGGCGACGATGACCGTGCCCGGGTGCGCCAGCCGCACTGCCCACCGCAGGTAGTCCGCGTTGTTCGCCTTGTCGGCATCGAGGAACACCAGATCGAACTCGGTGCCGGCGAGGCGGGGGAGCGTGTCCAGGGCTTCGCCCACTACGACGTCGACGCGATCGGACAGCCCGGCGCTCGCGAGGTTCGCGGCCGCCACCTCCGCGTGGCGAGTGGAGCTCTCCAGCGTCACCATCCGTCCGCCGGGTGCAAGGGCGCGCGCGAGATGGATGGTGCTGTAGCCGCCGAGCGTGCCGATCTCGAGGATGCGGTTGGCTCGAACGATCGTGGCGAGCACGAACAGCAGCCGGCCCTGCAGGGCAGAGACCTGCTGCACCGGAAGGCCGGCGCCGGCGCTCGTGGCGAGTGCGTCGTCGAGGGCAGGATCGTCGGGCACGAGCAGGCGGGCATAGAAATGGTCGACTTCGGCCCAGGTGCGTTCCGACGTCATGGCTGCCTCCGGTCACAATGGGCGGTGCGCGCTCGCTTCCCGGGCATAGCACCCTTGCGCGGGGGAACGCTACGCAGCGGCCCGGCCCCCGGATCCGGCGCGGTGGCTTTCGCAATCGGGTCGGCCGGTCTAAGGTGGTGGCTGTGAGTGGACCAACCCGACTAACTCGCTCAAGTTTAGCGATCATCGGTGCGGGAGCGGCCGGAACACTCACCGCGGCCCGCTTGCTGGACGAGGCGGGCCGTCGGCACACGCCGGTCGACGTCAGCCTGATCGACCCGGCGTCCTCGGTCGGGCGAGGGCTGGCCTTCTCGACCGCGGACGAGCGGCACCTGCTCAACGTCAGGGTTCGCTCGATGTCGGCGTACTCCGAGGACCCCGACCACTTCGCCCGCTGGCTCGAGGAGGCGGACGGCCGGCCGGCCGATCCCTGCGAGTTCGCCCCTCGCGGGTCCTACGGCCGCTACCTCGAGTCGGTCCTGGTCGCCGCGCAGCGGCGGACTCCTTGGGCGACATTGCGCCGGGTGCGCGAACGCGTGATCGGGGTGGAGCGCGCCGGTTCGGGTGTCCGGCTGCGGCTTGCCTCGAAGCGCGTGGTCGAGGCCGATGCCGCGGTGCTCGCCGTCGGTCATCTCGGTGCCGAGACGGGTTGGGTGCCGGATGCGCTTTGCGGGTCGGCCCGGCTGGTCGACGATCCCTGGGCGCCGGAGGCTTTGGATCGCGTCGATCCCTCCGGCGACGTCCTGATCGTCGGCACGGGTCTGACGATGGTGGACGTCGTTCGTACCCTCGACCGGCCCGGTCGCGTCATCCACGTGACGTCGCGGCACGGCGTGCTCCCGAGGGCACACCGCCCGGGTCTGCCGCCGGTCATGGAAGCACCCGAGCTCGGGTCGTCGACGCCGAGCCTGGCCGAACTCCACGCCGTCATGAGCGTTCACATCGACAAGGCACAGGCTCGGTACGGCGACTGGCGTCCGGCGGTCGACAGCATCCGGGCGATCACCGCCCGGTTGTGGGCCGCTCTCGGACCGGCCGACCGCGCCGAGTTCCTTGCGCTCGATGCGCGTCGGTGGGAAGCGGCCCGCCACCGCATCCCGCCGCAGAGTGCGGCCGCGATCCGCGCGGCCCGCTCGAGCGGCCGGCTGATGATCCACACGGCACGGGTCATCGACGCGGTCGGCGGTCCCGAGCGCGCGGACGTCGTGCTGTCCGACGGGGCTCGGCTGCGGGTTGCGACCGTGCTCAACTGCGCCGGCCAGTGCTCATCGGTCGCTTCGTCAACGGATCCGCTCATCCGCTCGCTGGTTGATGGGGGACTTGCCGTCGCGGGGCCGCTCCGGCTCGGCTTGGACACCGACCTCGACGGACGGCTGGTCGACGCCGAAGGGCGCACGACGGCTCCGTTGTGGACGCTCGGCTCGCTGCGTCGCGGCACCCTGTGGGAGACCACCGCGATCCCGGAGATTCGCGACCAGGCCGCGGCGCTCGCGAAGGTACTGCTCGGAGCGCCGCCGGGATCGGATCGACGGCCCCGTGACCAGTACGACCTTCGGCTGTCCACTACTCCCGAAGCGGCTGTCGCCTGGTGCCGCGCGCTCGACTCGATCTGCCTGCTCCGCCGCGGCGCGGCTGACGACATCCGGGCGTCGGTCGCTGCCGATCCGGGGTTTGCGCTGGGCCATGCGGCGCTCGCCCTGCTGTCCTATGAATGGGCGCTCGACGACGACGCCGAGGCGGCCCTGCACCGTGCGGTTGACGCCGCCGGCCACCGCGGCGATCGGCGCGAGCGGAGCTTCGTCGACATGGTGGTCGTTCGCCTCACCCAGGACCGCGCGGCGGGCGACCGTGCCCTGCTCCGCCACATCGAGGAGTTCCCGCGCGACGCGCTGGCTGTGGGCGTCGCGCTGCCCACGATCGCCTTCAGCGGCTTGACCCAGCCGGTCGCCCGGTCCTGGGAGCTGGCCGACCGGCTGGCCCCGGCGTACGGCGACGACTGGTGGTTCGCCGGAATGCTCGCGTTCGTGCGCCAGGAGCAGGAGCGGTGGGCGGAGGCCGAGCGGCTGGCCGACCGCTCGATGCGCGAACAGCCCGGCTCGGGGCACGCAGCGCACGCTCAGACCCACGTCTTCTACGAGACCGGCGACCATGCGGCCGGGCTGCGCTGGATGGACCGCTGGCTGGTCGCCAACGGCGAGCAGACCCAGTACACCGCGCACTACTCCTGGCACGCGGCGCTGCACGAGCTGGCCCTTGACGACTCCGCGGCGGTTCGCCGCCGCTATGCCGCGGAGCTCGCGCCCCCGGCCGTCACCGGCCCCCGGGCGCTGGTCGACTCGGCGTCGTTGCTGTGGCGATCGCGGCTGGCCGGCGCCTGGCCGGAGAAGCTGCCGATCGAAGAGGTCCTCGCGACCGTCCCGGAGTGCCTGCTCGACCATCCGGCGACGGCGTTCGCCGCGATGCACGCCGTGGTGGCTCTCGCGGCGGCCAGTGACGTCGACGGCCTCGACCGGTTGCGGCGCTTCGCCGCCGATCACCCCGACCGGGAGTACCCGGAGCTCATCGCGCCATTGTGCGAAGGCTTCGCGGCGCACGTCGAGGGCGACCCCGCGCGCGCGGCCG
Organism: Mycobacteriales bacterium; assembly: GCA_035504215.1. NCBI lineage: Bacteria > Bacillati > Actinomycetota > Actinomycetes > Mycobacteriales > Mycobacteriales bacterium. Next base: position 1,084 of record DATJSI010000121.1, on the reverse strand, counting down.
AGCGACTCGCCGTCGTCGTACCGGAGGCCGGCCGGCTGGGCGGCAGCGCCGCGCAGCAGGAGGTGATCGCCGAGACGATGCTCGACGCGCTGATCGCCGCGGGCGAGCACGATGCTGCTCGTGACTACCTGAGCCGCCGGCTCGACCGGCGGCCTCGGCCAAGTGAGCGAAAGCGACTGTCGGCGTTGCGGAACGGAGCATCGTAGCGCCGCCACCAGGGGCTGCGCGCTAGGCCGAAAGTGTTGACCGGTGCGGTTGCACTAGGCCGAAAGTGTCGAAGTTCGGCGCCGAAGGTCATCTGGTCCGAATGGGTCTAAACATGGCTCTCGCGGTCGCCGAAGTTCCGGGTCACTATGGCTGTCATCACCGCGCGTCGGTTTCGCCTCAGCTCCTTGGCCGTCGCCTCGGCAGCGCTTGGCGCACTGACTGCGGTGCCGGTCGCAAACGCGGCCCAGCCGGGCTCCCCACATCCGGTCCGCAGCGGTGGTGGCTGTCCCGCCGCGGAGTCGCTGGTGCCCGGCACCACCTGGCACAAGCAGGTGCTGGCGCACGGCGTCACGATGACCTCCGGGTCGAAGCATGACTCGCGCGGCATCGTGTCCATGCACGTGCTCAAGGTCAACCTCGCCGCGAAGAACATTGGGCTCAAGCCACTCGTGCACTCGTTGGCCGAGCGGTCGCCACTGAGCACGCTGGCCCAGGGTCACCCCGAAGAGGTGGCTGTCACCAACACCGGCTATTTCGACTTCCGTACCGGCGCGCCGACCCAGCCTCTGATCTCCCAGCGCTCGCCGCTGGTCATCTCCTCGGCGCACCAGGAGGTCGTGGGAATAGGGACGAACGGCCGGATGGAGGCGGGCCCCGTGTGGTGGTCGGCATTGCTGACCGCGGGGAGCCGCACCCACTCGGTGGTTGCCAAGAACGAGCTCGACCCGCCGTCCGGGCTGGCGATGTACACCCCGAAGTGGGGCTCGACCCCGGTCCCCATCGGCTGGCGGAACAACAGCGAGGTCCGGCAGGTCGTCGACGGTGTGGCCAGCAAGGTCTCCGGCAACGACTGGGGCGTCAAGGTGCCGTCGAACGG
>DATJSI010000120.1 GCA_035504215.1 Mycobacteriales bacterium | reverse complement strand
CACGACGCGGCTTCGCAAGCTTTGCTACGGAGGTGCTTAGGCCTTCCCGAGAATCCGGTTCACCTTCGTGCCACACACCGGGCAGGGGCCCTGCGCCATCCGGCGGCCGGATTCGCTGGTCCGGACCTCACCTTCGAAGGTGCGCTTCTCCTTGCACTTCACGCAGTAGCCCTCATAGGTGTCGGCCATTCGGGGTCCTCCTCGATCGATCGCCGCCGGCCGGGAGCCGGCCGAACCTGTATCGAGCCTACCGGCCGCACGCTCAAAAGCCCGGTATCTGAGCGTGGCGACGTGGCGGCTACCCTGCCGTCTACCCCATCCAATTGCGGAGGATCGATGTCCGAGGGCCCGTTGCGGGTCGAGCGCGGCGACGACGGTGTGGTGCTGCTCACCCTCGATCTGCCGGAGCGGCGCAACGCCATGACCGCCGAGCTGACCAGCGCCTGGACCCGCGCGGTTGACCAGCTGCGCGCGGACCGGGGCGTGCGCGCGGTCGTGGTGACCGGCGAGGGCAGCGCCTTCTGTGCAGGCGGCGACCTGTCCTGGATCGGGGAATCTCCTGATTTGACCGTTGACAGTATTCGTGACCGAATGCTCCCGTTCTACCGGTCCTGGCTCAGCATCCGCGAGCTCGAGGTGCCGACCATCGCGGCGATCAACGGTCCGGCGGTCGGCGCCGGGCTGTGCCTCGCGCTCGCCTGCGACCTGCGCTACGCGGCGGCGTCGGCGGTCCTGTCGGCCCCGTTCACCGCGCTCGGCATGCACGCCGGCATGGCCGCGACCTGGCTGCTCCCGGAGGTGGTCGGTCTGCCGGTAGCGCGCGAGCTGCTGTTCACCGGGCGTCGGGTCGACGCCGACGAGGCGCTGCGCCTCGGGCTGGTCAACGGCGTGTTCGCTCCCGAGGAGCTGCACAGCGGTGCGCTCGACGTCGCGCGACGGATTGCCGCGAACGCGCCGATCGCGATCCGCCTGACCGTCGCGGCCCTGCGCGGCGGGGGGCATCGCAGCCTCGAGGCGGCGTTGCAGTTCGAGGCGCTCGCCCAGCCGGTGACGTTCGCGACCTCCGACCTGACCGAGGGCATCAACGCCTCGAAGGAACGCCGGCCGCCACGGTTCACCGGCCGCTAGCCCGACCCCGCCGGCCCGCCGCCAGGCCGCCAGCTCCCGGGTACGACGAAACCCCCGGGTACCGCCACCCGGCCATTCGCCTTCCCCTTGCGAACGTCCGGGCTTTGGGCCTCGGGGGCTTCGTTGCCGACGAAGGTACGAAGCGGCGGTGCGGCTCGTCAACGGCCGGACCGGTGACGTTGTGGATGATTCTGGGGGTCGGGTGGGGACAGCCCGGAGTGTTGCTGTGGACGACCGCACCGGCACGCTGTGGACGAACCGGGGAGCTCGCGCGCCACGCCGGAACGACCTGGGATGACGCCGTACACCGCCTGTGCATGGCAAACACTTTCGTCCGTGCGGCGGGTTACGGTGCGCCGGTGAGCACCGCCAAGGCCTCCGAGCCGATCGTCGAAGTCGTCCGCAGCGCCCGCCGTCGCCGCACCGTGTCGGCGCATCGCGAGGGCGATCGGATCATCGTGTCCGTGCCGGCGCGGATCAGCCGCGCGGAGGAGGCGCGATGGGTGGCGCTGCTGGTGGCTCGTGTCCTCGACAACGAGCGACGCCTGCACCCGACCGACGATGAGCTGATGGGCCGGGCGAACGCACTATCCGCCCGCTACCTGTCGGGGCGGGCTCGCCCGGCCGCTGTGCGCTGGGTGGACACGATGAACGTGCGGTGGGCGTCGTGCACTCCGGAGGACCGCACGATCCGGCTGTCCCGCCGGCTCGCGGGCATGCCGGCGTTCGTCGTCGACTACGTGATCCTGCACGAGCTGGTCCATCTGCTCGTGCCGGCCCACGGGCCGGAGTTCTGGCGGGAGCTGGCCGGATTTCCCAAGCTCGAGCGGGCTCGCGGGTTCCTCGAGGGCGTCGACCACGTCGCCCGGACCGCGAGCGCCGGTTAGTTCTCCGGCTGTTCGACGGCTTCCGGCGCTCCGGTGCCTGAGTCGGTATCGGGGCCGGCATCGGTGTCGGACCCGGTGTGGGTGTCGGTGTCGGTGTCGGCCAGACCGGTGAGCTCGGCAAGATCCAGCGCGATCTCCGTATCGCGCTCCACCCAGCCGACCGGGTCGTCCAGGCCGTCGGCGTCCGGCATGAGATCGGGGTGCGCCCACACCGTGTCCCGGCCGTCGATGCCGCGCCGCTCGCCGAGCGTCTGCCACAGCGTCGCGGCCTCGCGCAGCCGGCGCGGCCGGAGCTCGAGTCCGACGAGCGACGCGAAGGTGCGCTCCGCCGGCCCGCCGGTCGCGCGCCGCCGGCGCATGGTCTCTTGAAGCGCGGCGAAGCTGGGCAGTGATGGCGCCCCGGCGGCTGCCGTGACGGTGTCGACCCAGCCTTCGACCAGCGCGAGCGTGGTCTCGAGCCGGGCGAGTGCGGCCTGCTGAGCCGGCGTGGAGGTCGGCTCGAACAGGCCTTCGCCGACTGCGCGCTGGATGGCCTCGGGGTCGGAGGGATCCAGCCCGCGGGCGAGCTCTTCGAACCGGGACGTGTCGACGGTGATCTCTTCGGCGTACGCCCGAACCGCACCGAGCAGGTGCCCGCGCAGCCACGGGACGTGACCGAACAGCCGGTGGTGCGCGGCCTCGCGCAACGCGACGAACAGGCGTACCTGGTCGATCGGGAGGTCGAGCCCGGTGCCGAGCGAATGGATCGACTCGGGCAGGAGGGCGGCGACGCCCGGCGGGCCGAGCGGAAGGCCGATGTCGCTCGAGCTCACCACCTCGGTGGCCAGCGAGCCGAGCGCCTGTCCGATCTGGCCACCGAAGATCAGCCCGCCGATCTGGCCCATCATCCCCATCAGCGGCGCCGCCATCGTGCGCATCTCCTCGGGCAGCGCGTCGCCCATCGCTGCGGAGACCCGGCCGGCGACCGGCTCCACCAGCTCGGTCCAGGTCGGCCTGGTCGCCTCCAGCCAGCGCCGCCGGCTCCACGCCTCGGTGGAGCTGACGCCGGAGGGCAGTGCGGTCACCGGGTCCAGCCAGACGTCGGCCAGGCGGAGTGCTTCGGCAACCTCGCTCGCGTCGGCCGCAGTGGTGCCGGCGTCTGTGCCGATGACGGACATCGCGGCACTTCGTGCCACCTGCCAGTTGACCGGTCCGGTCTCGCCCGACATCAGGCTGCCGAGCTGCTGGAGCATCGCGCCGAGATCGGGCATGCCGCCGAGCGCGGCGAGCGGGTCGTTCGAGCTCTCGTCGGAAGGCTCGTCGCCTTCGCTGTTGGTGAAGCCGAACGGTGGCTTGGTCACAAACCCAAACTAGCCGCCAAGATGGCATCGTGACCCAGCCGAGTACGCCGGTTCGCCGACGGCGAAGCGCACCCACGATCGGGGTGACCGGTGCGGCGGGCCCGCTCGGTGCGGCCCTGGTGCAGCGCCTGGTCCAACAGGTCCGCGCGCCCAAGGTGGTGGCGATCGACACCGTGCGCCGCCACCATCCCGGCGCGACCTGGCGAGTCGCGGACATCCGCGATCCCGCGCTTGCCAGCCGGCTGGCCGGGCTGACGACGGTGGTTCATCTCGCGACCGATCGATCGAGCTCGACCCCGCTCGCGGAGCGACGTGCGGTGAACGTCCGCGGCACCGAGGTCCTGGTCGAGGCGGCCCAAGCCGCGGGAGTACGCCGGATCGTGCTGCTCACCAGCGCGATGGTGTACGGCGCGTTCGCAACCAACCCCGTGCCGCTCGACGAGGACGCGCCGGTCATGAACGAGCCGCCCGACGGCCTGGTGGGTGACTGGATCGCGATGGAGCAGGCGGCGATGCGGCGTACCGGCGATGGCGACGGCCTCGAGCTCGCCATCGTGCGCCCTGCCTCACTGGTCGGTGCCGTGGCCGACTCGTTGCTGCCGGGGATGTTCGAGGCGGTCCGACTGTTCGGCATTCGCGACGCGCGTTGCCATTGGCAGTTCTGTCACGTCGACGACCTGCTGGATGCACTGGTGGCGGCGGCCTTCGGTGAGGTGACCGGCCCGGTGACCGTCGGTTGCGACGGGTGGCTGACCCGCGCGGAGATCGAGGCGATCTCGGGCATGCGCTCCGTCGTCGTGCGCTCTGCCGTTGCGTTCGCCACGGCGGACCGGTTGCATCGCATCGGCGCGCTGGGAGCGGCGCCGAGCGACCTGCACTATCTGATCCATCCCTGGGTCGTCGGTTCGCAGCAGCTGCACAAGACGGGGTGGGAGCCGCGCTGGACCAACGAGACGGCGCTGCGCGAGCACCTGCGGGTGCTCGGTGACCGCGCCGGTCGAAGCCTGGTCGTCGTCGATCGCAAGGACGCGACCCGCGCGGCGGCGGGCGCGGCAGCGGGCGCGGGCGCGACGCTTGCGGTGATCGGCTCACTTGCTCTGGCCCGGGCCCGCGCGCGACGACGGTGAGTGCGACAGTGGTCGGGTGACGGAGCTGCTGCGCACCGGCGGCGTGCGGCTGGTCGAGATCCGCTCGACCGTGCTCTCGGTCGACGAGGTGATCGCTGCGGTCAGCGGGCCCGAGCTCGGGGGAGCGGTGATGTTCCTCGGCACCGTTCGCAACGAGGACCACGGGCGCGCCGTCCGGCGACTCGACTACAGCGCGCACCCCAGCGCGGATACCGAGCTGGCTCGAGTGGCCGGCGAGGTGGCCGCGGATGCGCCCGCGGTTGCGCTCGCGGCGCTGCACCGGGTCGGCGAGCTCGACGTCGGCGAGATCGCCGTGGTGGTCGGCGCGGCGGCCCCGCACCGGGACGAGGCCTTCCGCGTGGGCCGGGTCCTCATCGACCGGATCAAGGCGGAGGTGCCGCTGTGGAAGCGGCAGAGCTTCGCCGACGGCGCCCACGAATGGGTAGGTGCCTGCGACTGATCGCGCCCGTACACTGAAGGCATGGGCGTGTTGGCGTGGCTGGGTGCTCCAGTCGGTGCGACCGCCCTCGCGATTCTGTGGGTGCAGTGGGCCAACCGCACGCGCGGGCCGGTCGAGACCAACCGGTCGCTCGCCGAGCGGGAGCGGTTCAAGGCCGCGCTGACACCATCCGATCAGCGCCGCCGCCGGGTCTCCTGAGCCTTCCCTCACCCGAACGGACCAACGTCCCCAAGCGCGCAGGCCAAGGTCCTTAACCCAGACGGGTTGCCTGCCGACACCAAGGGTGTCCGCATCTTCGGCTCGCGCGTCCTAAGGATCGTCATGGAGCATGTCGTCTTCTACCCCGCTGCAAGTGGCGTCCCCGCGTTCCGGCGGGTGAGCTCGCTGGAGGAGGCCGTTGCCTTCGTCGAGCACATGCGCAATGCCGAGAACGTCACCGACTTCTCCGTGCACGAGCTGCGGCCCGTGCAGCTGTCCTTCCGCGCGTACTACCACGCTGAGGTGCCGGCGGATGCGGTCGTTGCGACCGCGACGGTCGTCGCAGAGGCCGTGGTCGACACGGCGCCGGCGCCGGTCGCGGCGCCCGAGCCCGAGTCGGTCGTGGAAACTCCCGAGCCTGCCTTCGTTGCCGAGCCGGTCGCCGAGGCCGCGCCGTTGAGCGTCGTACCGGACGTGCCGGCGGACGAGCCGGCGGAGGCCGACGACCGCTCGCAGCAGTGGATCGCGGAGGCTACGGTCGTCGAGCCGGCCGCGCCGGACGCACCGCCCGCCGAGGCCGACGAAGCGCTTGCCCCTGCACCGCAGGATGTCCCGAGCCTTGCGGACGATCCGGTCGTGGCCGTGGTTCCGGCATTCGCCGACCCGGTGGACGACGAGGCAGCCGAAGCGCCCACGCAGCGCACGCCGTTCGCCGACGCGCCGCCCGTGACGCCGGCTGCGGAGTCCGAGACACCGGCCGAGGACGACGCCGTCTCGGCCAGTGGCGACGTCATTCCTTCGCTTGCACCGACCGGTCGCCGGAGCCTGGGCTTCTTCGCTCGCTGACCGTCGCCGGATCCGACGGCTTCTCTCATCGGCCGTCGGTAGTCTTCCTGCAATGAGCCGGCGCGCCGTCACGTTGGGCGCTGCCGTGGTGGTACTCATCGCGCTGCTCGGAGTCGCGCGCTTCGTCAAGGTTCCCTACGTCATCCTGCTGCCCGGTCCGGTCACGGACACGCTCGGCAACATTCCGGGGACGGACACGACGACCGGCAAGCCGGGCGGTCCAGTCATCCAGATCTCCGGCGCGACCATTCAGCCGACCTCCGGGCATCTCTACATGACGACGGTCGAGGAGCTGCCCGGCGACTGCGGCTCCGACCCGAGTCTGTGGGACGCGGTGAAGGCGTGGTTCAGCAAGACCCAGACGGTAGAGCCGCAGCAGGTCGAGTGCCCGCCGGGCCAGACCAGCAAGGCGGTCCAGCAGCAGGACGCGCAGGAGATGTCGCAGTCGCAGACCGATGCAGCGACCGCTGCGTTGTTCGAGCTCGGCTACAAGCCGACCACCCAGCACGTGACGGTGAGCTCGGTCGAGAGCGGCGTACCTGCCGCGAAGGTGCTGCAGCCTGGGGACGTCATCCTCGCCCTCAACGGTCAGGCGGTCAGCACGCTCAACCAGGTGCACTCGCTGATCACGAAGCTCTCGGTGGGAGCGACGGTCACCATCACCCTTCGGCGCGACGGCAAGACCCGCACGGTGACGACCACCACGATCAAGGGCCTCGACGGCGCGCCCATGATCGGCTTCAGCCCGGACCGCATCGCGACGTTCGGCAACGTCAAGGTGCGCATCGGAATCGATCCGGACGTGATCGGCGGCCCGAGCGCGGGGACCGCGCTTGCCCTCGGCATCATCGACAAGCTGACGCCCGGCGGGTTGACCGGAGGGCGGACGATCGCCGGCACCGGCACGGTCGACGGGTTCGGGCAGGTAGGTCCGATTGGCGGCATCCAGCAGAAGATCGCCGCGGCCGTGCACGCCGGCGCGTCCGTCTTCTTCGCGCCGGCAAGCGAGTGTTCGGACGCGAAAGCGGCGGCGCCGAAGTCCCTGACGCTCGTGAAGGTCACCACGTTGAAGGGCGCGGTTCAGGCGCTGGAGACGATCAAGGCCGGCGGTACGTCGTTCCCGCGCTGCTAGCCCGGGTTGCGCGCGCGATGTGATCGCGACCCGGCGGTAGGTTCAGTGACGTGACCTTCAACGTCCCGCGACCGCAGATGCCTTCCCTGCCGCGGGTCACCCGCCGAGCGCGGTGGATTGCCGTCGTCATCGTCGCGATCATCGTCCTCCTGATCGCGCTGTCGGTCTTCGTGGACCAGTACACGAACCTGCTGTGGTTCCGCTCCGTCGGCTACACGTCGGTGTTCAGCCGGCGGCTGGTCACCGAGCTGTTGCTCTTCTTCGTGTTCGGTGCGGTCATGGCGATCGTCGTCGCCGCGAACGTGATCGTTGCTTACCGGTTCCGGCCGCAGGTCCGGCCGGTGTCGCCGGAGCAGGACCAGCTCGAGCGCTATCGCCGGGCGCTACAGCCCGCCCGCGGTTGGGTGCTCGGAGCCATCGTGGTGCTGATCGGCCTCATCACGGGTGCGTCGGCGTCGCGCCGCTGGAAGACCTGGCTGCTCTGGCGCAACGGGCAGAAGTTCGGCATCAAGGACCCGCAGTTCCATCGCGACGTCTCCTACTTCGCCTTCACCTACCCGATGCAGCGGTTCGTGCTGGGCACGCTGTTCGCCATCGTGATCGTCTCGCTGGTGGCGGTGCTGATCACGTCGTACCTCTACGGCGCGCTGCGGGTCCAGACTCCGGGACCGAAGTGGACGCCGGCCGGTCGGGTGCACATCTCGATCCTGCTCGGGGTCTTCCTGCTGCTGAAGGCGATTGCGTACTGGCTGGACCGCTACGGCCTCGCCTTCTCCGGGCGCGGGATCGTCACCGGCCCGTCGTACACCGATGTGCACGCCGTCCTGCCGGCGAAGACCATCCTGGTGTTCGTCGCGATCATCTGCGCCCTGCTGTTCTTCGCGACCATCGTCACGGGCAACTGGACGCTGCCGGCGGTCGCGTTCGGGTTGATGTTGTTCTCCGCGATCGTCATCGGCGGGCTCTACCCGCTGCTCATCCAGCACTACAAGGTGAGTCCGAGCGCGCAGGATCTCGAGGCGAAGTACATCTCGCGCAACATCAATGCCACGCGGATCGCCTACGGGATCACGCCGCAGCAGGTGAAGACCGAGGCGTACGACGGGGTTTCGACCGGCACCCCCGCTGAGCAACGCACCGCGGTCAACTCCGACGTCCAGCTGCGCGTTCTCGACCCGAACATCGTTTCCCAGACCTTCGAACAGCTCCAGCAGCAGCGCTCGTTCTACACCTTTGCGAACACCCTGGACGTCGACCGCTACAAGTTGCCTGGGAGCACGACTCCGACCGATGTCGTGATCGGGACGCGCGAGATTTCGATCAACGAGCTCCAGCCCAACCAGAAGAACTGGATCAACGAGCACCTCGTCTACACCCACGGCTACGGCGTGGTGGCGGCGCAGGCCGACAGCTCGGAGCCGGACGGCTCGCCGGACTTCATCGAGTCAGACCTGCCGCCGAAGGGGGAGCTCGGCAACTTCCAGCCGCAGATCTACTTCGGCGAGGACTCGCCGAAGTACTCGATCGTCGGTGCACCGAGGAACACCCAGCCGCGCGAGCTCAACTACCCATCGAGCTCCGCCGCGAGCGGGCAGGTGAACAACACCTACCAAGGTGGCGGTGGCGTGCCGATCGGGTCGACCTTCCGCAAGCTGATGTACGCGTGGAAGTTCAAGGACAAGAACATCCTGCTGTCGAGCGGTGTCAACTCCGCTTCTCGGATTCTGTACATCCGTGACCCTCGGCAGCGGGTGGCCAAGATCGCACCGTGGCTAACCCTCGACGGCGACCCGTACCCCGTCATCAACAACGGGCAGATCCTCTGGGTGGTCGACGGCTACACGACCAGTGACGGATTCCCCTACTCCGAGCAGGAGTCCCTGAGCTCGTCGACGAAGACCTCGCTCAACACGGTCGGTAACACGATCGCGGCGCAGAAGAACGCGAAGATCAACTACATCCGCAACTCCGTGAAGGCGACCGTCAACGCGTACACCGGTCAGGTCGAGCTGTATGCGTGGAACCAGACGGCGGATCCGGACCCCGTGCTGAAGACCTGGGAGAAGGCCTTCCCCGGCATCGTCAAGCCCGAGAACGACATGCCGCCGGGTCTGATGGCGCACATGCGCTACCCCGAGGACCTGTTCAACATCCAGCGGCTGTTGATCGCGCACTACCACGTGACGAACCCGAAGGCGTTCTACAACGGCACCGAGTTCTGGAACGTGCCGCTCGATCCCACGGTCTCCCAGTCGGTGCCGCAGCCGTCGTACTACATGACGATGTCGCCGGACGGCGGAACGACCAAGCCGGTGTTCTCGCTGACGTCGCCACTGGTCTCGCTGAGCCTGCGCAACTTGACGGCGTACTTATCCGTCAACTCTCAACCAGGGGCGGACTATGGCCAATTCACGTTGCTGACGCTGCCGTCAGATACCGGGTTGGCCGGGCCGGGTCAGGTGCAGAACCTGCTGGACTCGAACACCTCGATCTCCCGGCAATACTCGCTGCTGAACTCGAACGGCTCGCGGGTGCTCAAGGGCAACATGCTCACGGTGCCGGTGGACGGCGGGATGCTGTACGTCGAGCCCTGGTACGTGCAGGCCTCGGGCGGTCAGACCTTCCCCGTGCTCCGCAAGTTCCTGGCCTACTCCAACGGCACTGCCGCGTTCCAGACCACGCTCGGTGATGCGCTCAACCAAGTCTTCGGTGTCAAGGGCTCGACGAGCACCGGCCCGCCATCGAGCGGGACCCAACCGCCGCCGAGCACGTCCATCACGCTGCGCCAGGCGATCGCCGACGCGCAGTCCGCCGAGACTGCCGCGCAGGCCGCGCTGCGGCGAGGGGACTTCGCGCAGTACGGCGTCGAGGAGCGCAAATTGGCGGCCGCACTGCGGCGGATCGCAGCGGCGGCCGGCACCAAGACGCCGGCGCCGTCCAGCAGTAGCTCGCCCGCGCCGTCGAGCTCGCCGTCGAAGAGCGCGGGCGGGTAGCTGCGGGCTTTTGCGGGTCCGTCGTGGGCCGGGCTATCGTGGCTGGACCGACGCGGGGTGGAGCAGCTCGGTAGCTCGCTGGGCTCATAACCCAGAGGTCGCGGGTTCAAATCCCGCCCCCGCCACTAGTGAAGCCGCAGGTTAGGGCCTTGATCAACGATCAAGGCCCTAATGCTTTTCAAGATCAATCCCTACCCCTCCCCCACATTGCAGCCTTGAGCGTGCTTGGCGTGTCGCGCACGGGCACCGAGGGGCAGCGAACGGAATAACGCCAGCCGAGCACGGGTACGTGATGGTCTTGGTGGCCACGGCTGATGGGCCGACATGAGACTAGGCAGTCCTTCAAACGAGGGCACGTATCGGGTCCCCTCGGATGCAGAGGAGCGGCCGTGAGCGTGCTCGGGACCATCAGAAACGAGCGTCGCTGGTGTTTGAGTCACACCTGGAGTGAAGCCGCGCTCCCGCCTCCGGAGTGCGGGTTTCCCGTGGGGACAGTTGCCTTGCCACTGAGCGTGAAACAGCAGAGAATAGGCCTCTGACCTGCGGTTTTACCTGACCGTGGCTGCCCGTGACAGCCCGCTCGCAACCGCCTGGTCGTGGGAAGAGTGCGGGAAGATCACGAAAGGCGGTCGGCGATGGCGAGTGTGGTGTGGCGACGCGGCGGCTGGGAGCTGAGGTATCGGGACCGGTCGGGGCGGGAGCAGACTGAACGGTTCCGCGGACCGCAGACCCGCAAGGCCCCCGCCGAGGTCGTCGAGCGCAAGGCCGAGGTGGAGCGGGACCTGCGCCGCGGCACCTACGTGCCAGTGCACGAGAGGCGGACAACCTTCGGGGAGTACTACGACCGCTGGCACGCCCACCGCCGGGTCTCCGCCACCCGCGCCTACACCGACGAGGGCCGCGCGAAGCTGCACGTGCTGCCGTACTGGAAGACCTGGCGGCTGGAGGAGATCCGCCCCTCCGACATCGACGACTGGATCCACGACCTGTCCACCAAGATGGGTCCGACCAGCGTGCGGCACTGCTACGCCCTGCTGCGGGGTCCGTTGCGGCGGGCGGTGAAGGACCGGATCATCGACGACCCCTGCATCGACATCGTGCTGCCGGCCAAGCCGGAGATCCGTAAGACCTTCGACGACGTCCTCACCGCCGAAGAACTCGACCGGCTAGTCGCCGCCGTCGCGGACCCGGGGGAGAAGTACTCCGGCCTGCGGACGAACGCCCGGTACGCCGCCGTGGTGTTCATGGGCGGCTGGTTGGGTCCGCGGTGGAACGAAGCCATCGGGCTGCGGGTGTGTGACATCAACCCGCTACGCAGGGAACTGACGTTCGGGCGGATCGTGGTCAACCAGAACGGCGGGAAGACGTTCACCGAGGCGATGAGCAAGACCGAGGACGCCCGCACCATCCCCGTCCCCACCGAGGTGATGGACGCGCTCACCACGCACATCGCGACCTACCTGCCGGACGCTAAGCGCAGTGACTTCCTGTTCACCACCACCAACGGCACCCACCCGCTACGCGGGAACTTCGTCCGCGACGTCCTCCACGCCGGGGCGACCCGAGCGAAGCTCGAAGGGCGGAAGGTCACCTGGCTCACCCTGCGCCACACCGGCGCCTCACTCATGTTCGACGCCGGGCTCACCCTGTTCGAAGTTCAGCAGCGACTTGGGCACAAGGACCCGAACCTCACCGCGAAGATCTATACCCACCTCATGCGGGAACGCTTCGAAGAAGGCCGCGAACGGCTCGAGAACTACATGGCGGAAAAGCGCAACGTGACGTCGTCGAACGTGCTGACAGAGAAATAGCTGGCACCATCGGGTCGCGCGATTCTACGGCTTAGCAGCCCTGAGGGTGCCCCTATGGACGCCACTGCGGATCGCCAAACTCCGAAACGAACTCACTGTCCAGATGTTGAAAGTCCGGAGCCTGCTGGTGCCCGTCAACTCGCGTAGCAGCTAGCCAACACTCAGCCTTGTCCGACTTGTGCAGCTGCGGATCCTGGTGCCACTGCCCGTTGCGCGCCCCAAAGAAGACGCGGTAGTACATGGTCGGCAAGAGTTGCCATCGCACCAGCTTGAAATCGGCGGGCGAGTTCAGTTCCCCCCATCGCTCGCGGGCGACGTCGACGCCCAGGTCCATGTCGGTTATGCGGAAGCTGAGGTCATACAGCGGGAACTCGCCTTTTCGAATGACGCCAAACTGCTGTGCGATGTTCACCGACATGTCGAGGTGATACAGCATAACGTAGGCATAGGTATCGCCGCCCGTCTGCAGGGCCTCGAGCCGGTACGCCGAATCTTCTTCCAAGGAGAACTGCCATCGCACCGGACCCATTCGCGGCTGATCAAGCACCGTCGTGACTCGCTCAAGGTGGTAAGGATCGAGCAGTCCACTGAGGGCGGACTCCAACTCTGCTCGTTCTTTCCGAGTAAGTTCCTGATTGGTCACGAACGTGAGACCGTGCGCGTCGTTCGCAGCGACGCCCTCGAAATCCTGCTGAAGTCGCTTACGAATGTCGGACAGCGACTGCTGGCCGCATGGGAAGTACACGGCCATAACTCACCTCTGACCATCTTTAGTCGCGACCGCGTCACTGCCGCCATCCGGCCCGCCGAGCGGATGCGTCGGATCTAAGTCGCGATAGCCGTCCGCGAGCAGCACCTGAGCGCTCGATGCGGGGCTTCTACGTGCTGTTCGAGTCGTATTTGTCGCGCACCAGGCTCGCTGCTGAAACCTCGAGCGAGTTCGAGAGGCGCTAGTGCGGCTCGATCGGGGTTAGTCGCTGTAGCGACGAAGGCACTCGACGATGTCCGACTCGCGGAACCGGCGATGTCCGCCGGGCGTCAGGATGCTTGGGATACGACGACTGGCTGCCCACCGAGTGACGGTCTTGGGATCGACGCGGAACAGAGTGGCTACTTCACCCGGCGTCAGTAGGCGATCATGGTTCCGGGCAACGCCGTCGGCGTTCGGGGTAGTGGACACGATTTGCTCCCGCGTAGGCACCAGGTAAACGAGCGCCCCCGGCCGCGGGGTCTCGGCTGACCGAAGGCGCCAATCTGCAGCCTACGAACTACTTATGAAGAATCGCTGTACCTGGGACCTTTGGCCCTAGCGCGTCGGCCAGAGGACCGGCAGGGTCGCGCATCGTGGCGATGTTCTTCCGGGCACTCGAACAGTCAGACGGGACTTGGACCTGTAGGAGGGGAGTCCAGGACTTCGACTCACACCCGACGCTGGACGAGGCTGTCGCGCACCTTCGCGTGCTTGCCGCGGCCGAACAGCCGACAGAACTGTTCGTGCACCGGCTTGACGGATCTGTCGAATCCCGTGGGCCTCTCTACCGCAGCGCTCAAGCCCCTTGAACCAGCAGCCGGTGCGCCTCTGACGACCGAGCGACGACGCCGCCCACATAGTCGAACTCGAACAATGCCATGCGGGTCTGCTCGGCCCAGGCGACGGCGGCCGTGGTGTAGCCCGCCAGCGAGAAGAACAGAGCCTGAGCGTGGTTGTACTGTGCGATCCCCAATAGCGCTTGGACGCGCGGGGCATCCGTCTTCACCCCCTCCAACTTCACCTGAGCGAGTGCTCCTCGCGCGCGCACGTCGACCCCGCCGTCTCGCCCGGCTGGCGTGACTTCCGCTCCGGCGAAACCGAGAGACCGCATCACATCGCGCGCCATCAGTTCGGCGTCCTGCGGCGTCTTGATCAGACGAGGTTCCGGCATCCTCGGTCGCGCCTTGGTCGCTTCGCGTATGGCGGCTTCCATCCAGGTGCGGTTCTCGTATGCCCACTGGTTCTGTTCCGAGCTCTGGGGGGCGTGCGAGCAACGCAGCGCGTCGCGAAACTCATCTGGTGACGCGTGTCCAGGTACTCCGGGTAGTTGAACGTTGCTGAGCGCGTGCCAGACGGTCGCGATGATCGCGTAGGACGGAACCGCCTCCGAGTCCACATAATCAACTTCAGGGCCGTCTATCCCGGGCGTTGGGATTTGATTCGACGATCTGATCCACGTGAAGTCCGGATCACTCATCCCCGCACTCAATAGTTTGTGCCGCACGCCCTTCCGTACCGTCCAAGCGGTACCTGCGACGACCAAGTGATCGCCAACTCTGAGATCTGGGGGGTTCCGTCTGTCCTCCAGCCACGTGATGTGCAGTGGAACTGCACCCCTGTCACGCAGATAGGTGACGGGTACCCACACTCGTCGGTGGTAGCCGTCGACCTCCATCAACTGTTGGTTGTTATGTGCCACCCAACCGGCTACAGCGGCATGCTCAAGGTGTCGCAGTTCATTGATGACGCGTCGCGGCGGCGCCGGCGTGATCCGCACCGGGAAGTGCAGGAGCAAGTCGCCGACCGTGTAGATATCGAGCTCTGCCCAAGCGGCAGAGTCGATCCGCGTCGAGACCCGGGTGATCGGGTCGTTGAGGCTGAGCACGCCCTAAGTATGGATTCCTCGCGTTGGCTGGGAAGATTGATGAGAGCCGTCGGCGGGATCAATGCGACCTTTCCGACTGACCGGGCGAAGGCCGCGGATCACCATAATGCGTCGCCGCTTCCTTCGGGCTGTCGCAGCAACTAGTTGAGATCCGACACCTCGAGTGCCCATACCTGAGGGTCCGTCCACCACTGGCCGTCGAGTGTTTCGGTACCGATCTCGTCGCGCTTGCGAACTTCGTGGAACGTATAGCCCCTGTAGATGAGGAATCGGTGCCGGTTCCCGAAGACATCCCAGCAGAACAGCACGGCATCTGCATCACGGTTGTTTGCTCGATGGAACCAGTGCGCGCGAAACTGACTGCGATCTTGAGACGTCGCGTTGCGGTGGACCGCTGAGTTCGCGGCAAGGTGAAGCGGTCCGTCCGAGAAGAAGAACTCGTCACTCGGCAGTGGGTACATCGCGACTTGCATGTCGATCGCAGGGCCAGAGCCGACATTGCTGATCGTGACTACCTGGTACTGATTAGTGAGCCGCTGGCCGTACTGAAGTGACAATAGCGGCTGGTATGCGAGCTCTCGATCATGCTCCGCACTTCGTGCGAGAGCGCGCGTTGCTTCAGCCTGGTCGATCGCGGCGGCGACTTCATCGCGCGCTGCGGTGGCAGCTTTCTCGGTGGCTTCGGCGACATCCTTGGTTCGCTTAGCCATGCGGGCGGTTACACCCGCCGCAGCCGCCGTAGCGAGTGCAGCGACGCCGGTCGCGATTGCGGTGAACTCAGCCCAGCCGCTGTTGCTCACCTTGACCATGATCACGCGAGAAGTAAACCGTGCAGTAGTCCAAGAAGTCACCCGGCACAGCCACCGCGATCCGCGCAATGGTGGAGACCGTGACGAGCGCGCATGAGGGCGCGGCGGCGGTTGAGGAGTCGCTCATAGGGGCGCATCCTGGGGCTCATGGCCAAGCAGACGATATGGGCACAAATAGAAGGCGACGACGGCAGAAGGCTTCCGATCCAATCGCTCCAGGGAGAGACGGCCGAACAAACCAAGGTCCTCCGTGACCTGCTGTACCTGCAGGAGATTCGTCGTCAGGCCGAGATCTTCACGTCTCGGTTCGAGGCGGCCTGGGCGCGCGCAACCGATCGCGCGACCGAAGCGGATGATGGCGTCGTCTGGGCGGACCTTCAATCAGCGATCTTCTCCGCCATCGTCGTCGCGAGGTTGCTGTCGACTCATCGCGTTCAGAGGTACCCACACCATGACTCGATCGGTCAGTCAGCAGCATTCCAGCACAAGCGCGCGGCCGAACTGAGATCGCTCTTGGGTGTCCAGCTCGATAGCGTGATCTTCTCCGTGTCAGGCGTCCGCGACGCTCTCGAGCATGTTGATGAGCGGATGGACTGGCATATGCGAGACGACGTGATCTGCCTGTCGGACTGGTACATCAGCGACGGGCT
>DATJSI010000119.1 GCA_035504215.1 Mycobacteriales bacterium | reverse complement strand
GAGCGAAACCGCGACCTGATCGTCAACGTCAACGGCCGGCTCACGCATCGCGACCAGGCCGGTGTCAGCCCGTTCGACTCCATCGTGCAGGGCGGCGACGCAGTGTGGGAAGGGCTGCGCCTCTACGACGGGCGGATCTTCGCCCTCGATGAGCACCTCGCGCGGCTGCGGCGCTCGGCGACGGCACTCGCCTTCGTGGAGCTGCCGAGCGACGAAGAGATCGTCGAGCAGATCCGCCGCACCCTGGAAGCCAACGCGATGACCGACGGCGTGCACATCCGGCTCACGCTGACCCGCGGCCTGAAGATCACCAGCGGCATGGACCCGCGGCTCAACCGGAGCGGACCGACCCTGATCGTCCTTGCCGAGCACAAGCCACCGGTCTACGACCGCTCCGGGATCTCCTTGGTCACCGCGTCGATCCGGCGTTCGTCACCGGACGTCCTCGACCCGAAGATCCATCACAACAACCTGCTCGGCTCGATCCTCGCGAAGATCGAAGCGAACGCCGCGGGCGCCGACGACGCGATCATGCTGGACAGTCGCGGCTTCATCGCCGAGACGAACGCGACCCACCTGTTCTTCGTCGCCGACGGAGTGCTCTGTACGTCGACCACGGTCGCCTGCCCCGAAGGGATCACCCGGGCGACCGTCCTGGTACTGGCCGGTGAAGCAGAGCTGGAGGTTGCGGTCGGCGACTTCTCCCTGCCGCAGCTCTACAGCGCGTCAGAGGCATTCGTGACCGGCACGATGGGCGAGCTGGCCGCCGTACGCTCGGTCGACGGGCGGGCGATCGGCACTGCGCCGCCCGGTCCGGTGACCACAGAGCTGAGCGATGCGTTCGCGACGCTAACCGCGAAGTCCGGCACCCGCGTCGTCGGCTAGCCAGGCACGGATCTCCGCGGAGTCTGCACCGAGCGGTGGCGGCGGGCGCCGATAGCCGACCGGGCTGGCGTCGAGTCGCAGCGGGCTGGCGAGGGTTGCGACCTCGCCCTCCGAGGTGTCGAACCGCACGACCGGGTCGAGCCCGAGCGCCTGCGCGAGCTCGACCGCGCCGCCCATCCGGTTGACCGGGCCGCACGGCACGTTGCGAGCCTGCAACCGGGCGGCCCAGCCGGCCGCGGTGTCGGCCCGCAGTGCCGACTCGAGGATCGACCCGAGCTCGTCGCGGTGCGCAACCCGCTCGGGATTCGTCGCGAACCGCGGGTCGTCGCCGAGCTCCGGTCGCCCGAGCTCGGTGACCAGGTCGCGGAACTGCCGGTCGTTGGCGGCCGCGATCGCAATCGGCCCGTCACCGGTCGCAAAGGTCTCGTAGGGCGTGATGCTCGGATGCCGGTTGCCCATCCGGCCCGGCTCCGGCGCGCCGTTGACGAAACCGGTCGCCAGGTTGACCTGCGAGCTGAGCATGCTCGACAGCAGGTTGACCTCGACCCGCTGCCCGAGCCCGCTGCGCTCGCGTTCGTGCAGCGCAGCCAGGATTCCGATCGTCGCGTGCAGACCGGTCAACACGTCGGCCACCGGAGCGCCCACCTTGGTCGGCTCACCGCCGGCCGGCCCGGTGACGCTCATCAAACCGCTCGCGGCCTGGATGACGAAGTCGTAGCCAGGCAGGTTGCTTCCACCGCCGAACCCGGTGATCGAGCAGTAGACCAACCGAGGGTTGTGCGCTCGCAGCGCATCGTCGTCGAGGCCGAAGCCGGCCAGCTTTCCGGGCAAGAAGTTCTCGATCAGTACGTCGGCCCGCCGGGCGAGGGTCTGCGCCAGCGCCCGGTCTGCCTGATTCGCGAGATCCAGCTCGACGCTGCGCTTGTTGCGGTTGACGCTGCAGTAGTACGCCGCGAGCGACCCGACGTACGGCGGTCCCCACTGCCGGGTCTCATCGCCGACCCCGGTTCGCTCCACCTTGACCACGGTGGCACCGAGGTCGGCCAGGAACATGCCGGCGATCGGACCCGCGAGCGCGCGGGAGAAGTCGGCGACCAGCACCCCGTCGAGTGCGGCGGCGCGCGCGGGCTCGGTCTCCCCTGACATCGCGAGCTCCTCCGGTTCCTTCACCACCGCGCACAGGTCGATCGCCCGGCGTTCGGCCATGACGACCATCACGCCGATGGGCGATGCCGTCGTCGCACAGCATGCCGTGGCCCGGGACCTTGGTCCCGGGCCACCCGGGCCTTCGGCGCCGCCGACCGATGACCTTGCGCTCTGCGTCGGCGTACCGGAACGCGCCGAGACTCACCCCATTGCCGGACCGGACGACGGAGGTGAACCTCGATGAAGCAGGTGCAGGTCAAGCGCCCCACCAAGACCCGCGAGGTCGAGACCGACCTCCGCACCCCGTCCGGCCAGCCGCTGCCCTTCTGACCGCGCGACTACGCGCGACTACGCGCGTTGCGTCGCAGGCAGGGCACGGCTCCCGACCGCGAGGATCCCCGCGACCAGCGTCTGCAGCGCCAGTACGGCGACGACCGCGTGCAGCGGTCCCATCCGCCCGACCGGCGACAGGCTCAGGAATGCGCTCCCGATCGTTGCGACGCCGAGGGCGAGCGCGGTCTGCTGCGTCGTCGTCAGCACGCCGCTGCCCGCGCCGGCGGACTCGATCGGCACGTCGGAAAGCACGACGCGGATCAGCGGGCTCATGATCAAGCCCTGACCGGCACCCATGATCAGCAGCCCGGGTGCGAGATCGGTAGCGGTCACGGCCGGCCACGCGGTCTCGAGTGCGGCGATCACGACCAGCAGGCCGACCAGTTGGATCGCTGCGCCGGCTCCGATCACAGCGCGCCCGTAGCGAGCCACCAGCCGGGTCGTGGCCAGCGATGTTGCGAGGAACGCGACCGCGAGCGGGGCCATCGTGAGCCCGGCACGGATCGGGGTGAAGCCCAACACGCCCTGGGTGATGAGGGTGTAGACGAACATGAACGCCCCGAACGTTCCGAAGAACATCACGGCGAGGGCGAGCCCGCGCAACATGCTCGGCTGGCGCACCACGGACGGCGGCACCAGCGGCGAGCCGCCGCGACGCTCCAACCGCAGCTCGGTTCGCGCGAACGCGGCGGCGCCGACAGGGGCGAGCGCAAGCATCGCCACTGACCACAGCGGCCAGTGCAGCGCGCGGCCCTCGGTCAGCGGCACGAGCACCGCGATCAGCGTCGCGCCGAGCAGCAGGGTTCCGACAACGTCGATGTGATGCCGGCGCGACGACCGGGTTTCGGGAACCCGCCGTGCGGCGAGCACCAGCCCGACCAGGCCGATGGGTACGTTGACGAAGAAGATCGCGCGCCAGCCGGTGCCGGCGATGTTGGCCGACACCAGCGCGCCACCGAGCACCTGCCCGGTCACTGCCGCCAGGCCGCCGGTCGCGCCGAACCAGCCGAGCGCACGCGATCGCGAGTGCACGTCGCCGGTCGCCTGGATCGTCGACAGGGTCTGCGGGACCATCATCGCCGCCGCCGCGCCCTGCAGCACCCGCGCGACGACCAGCGCCGGCGCGCTCGGCGCGAGGCCGCACAACAGGGAGGTTGCGGTGAACGCGGCGATGCCGGTGAGGAACAGCCGGCGCCGGCCGTGGGTGTCGCCGAGCCGCCCGCCGAGCACGAGGAGCACGGCGTACGCCGTCGCATAGCCGGACACGACGAGCTCGAGCACGCCGCTCGACGCATGAAGGTCGGTACGCATCGTGGGGAGCGCGACGTTCACGATGAAGAAGTCGGTGATCGGCAAGAGCACGCCGACCAGAACGGTGATGAGACCGGCCACGGACAGCTCCGGGACCGGAGGTTCGAACGTCTCCGGGCGGGGCGGCACGCTGCGCGGCAGCCGTTCGGAGAGGGTAGAAGCGGTAGTCATGGGTACCACTCTCGGCGGGCGCGGAGCCTGGTACCAGACCGTGGTTATCCTGGTATTCCCAGCAACTGGCACCGGGGTGGGAATGGGGGCATCCTGGTACCCATGAGCACGACCATCGAGTCAAGCGCTGACCTGATCGACCCGTTCCCCACCGTAACGACGGGGTCCGACACCCAGCCTGCCGCCGAGCTCGAGGCACTGCGCCGCCGGGAGCTGGCCGCATTCCTCCGCAGCCGCCGCGAGCGGCTGAGCCCGGACCAGCTCGAGCTGCCGAGCCACGGCCGGCGGCGGACGCCGGGGCTGCGCCGCGAGGAGGTGGCCCAGCACGCCGGTGTGGGTGTGACTTGGTACACCTGGCTCGAGCAGGCCCGCGACATCCACGTGTCCGAGCAGGTGCTGGATGCGATCGCCCGCACGCTGCTGCTCGACCCCCACGAGCGCAGCCACCTGTTCACCCTCGCCGGCTCGCCCCTCACCGTGACCGGGCCGGACAGCATGCCGCTTTCGGAGCCGGTGCGGACGTTGCTCGCGAAGCTCGACCCCTACCCGACCTGCGTGACGAACGGTCGCTACGACCTGCTCGCCTACAACCGGGCCTACACGGTCCTGATGGGCGACCTCGACTCGCTGCCGTTCCAGGACCGCAACAGCATGTGGCTGCTGTTCACCAACCGCGAGTTCCGCGACCCGGTGCCGGACTGGGAGTGCGTGGCCCGCCGGCTGGTCGCGCAGTACCGCGCAGCGATGGCCGAGCACGTGGGAGAACCGGTCTGGAAGTGCCTGGTCCGCAGGCTGCAGGATGCCTCACCTGAGTTCGCCGAGATGTGGCGCCGGCACGACGTGGCCGCGCCGGAAAACGTCACCAAGCGCCTTCGGCATCCGCAGCTCGGAGCGCTGCAGTTCTCCTCGACCAATCTCTGGCTCTCGCAGCGGCTCGGCGTCCGCCTGCTCACCTACACGCCGGACGATGCGGAGACGCTCGCCGCACTGACCCGCGCTGCCGACGTCGAGCCCCGCTCGCTACTCGAGGCCGGCTAGATCCTCGGGCGTGTCCACGTCCGCAGCGCTCGCGACATCCGCGCACTCGACCGGTACGACGATCTCCGGGTGCGCCTGTAGCCACGGCCTGGCTCCGATGTCGCCGGTGACGGACTCGACGACCGAGGCCCACACCGAGCGGTCGAACAGCACCGGGTTACGCGCCCGCCCGGCGTACGTCGCGACCGCCACCTGCGCACCCGCACGCCACGCCGTTTGCAATCGGTTCAGAGCAGCGGCCGACACCAGCGGCTGATCGACCAACAGCAACACGGCGGCGCCGGCCCGCGTCTCCTGTGCGGCCGAGAGCCCGGCCGTGAAGGACGCACTCATCCCCTGTTCCCAGTCCGCGGCGATGACCGGCTCGGCCCCGTCAAGACTCGCGGTCGCCAGCACGCGCTCGGACTCCGCGCCGAGCACGACCAGCACCGGATCACATCCGGCGGAGGCGGCCAGCCTGATCGCCCGCTCGACCAAGAGCTCGCCGCCGAGCGATACCAAGGCCTTCGGCGTACCCATCCGAAGCCCCGCACCGGCCGCAAGCACCACGGCCGCGACGTCGCCCTGTCGGGTGCCGACCTCCGTCATGGCGCAAACCCTAGAGCGGCAGCCGCACACTGACCGTCGTGCCATCGGCACCGCTGGCCAGGCCGACCGAGCCCCCGTGCGCCCTCGCGACCGCCTCGACGATCGCCAGACCGAGCCCGCTGCTGCCGGTCTCGGGCGCGCGCACCGAGTCGGCGCGGTAAAAGCGCTCGAAGACCCGCGCTTGCGCAGCACCGGGGATGCCCGGTCCGTTGTCGCTGACCCGGAGCTCGATCATTCGAGCCGCGTCATCGGCCGTCACCTCGAGCCGGACGACGGTGCCGGCGGGAGTGTGCACGCGTGCATTGGTGAGCAGGTTGTTGACCAGCTCGCGCAGCCGATGGTCGTCGCCCGTGACCAGCACCGGCTCCGGTGGAAGGTCGAGGAGCCACCGGTGGTCGCGGCCGGCGACGCGCGCGTCGCTCACCGCGTCGATCGAGATGCGGCTGAGGTCGACCGTCTCCTTGGCGAGCTCGCGACCGGCGTCCAGCCGCGCGAGCAACAGCAGGTCGTCGACCAGAACGCCCATCCGCCCGGCCTCGGACTCGATCCGGGCGAGCGCAGCCAGCAGCGAAGCGGGTAGCTCCTCCGGGCCGTGCCGCACCGACTCCGCGTGCCCGCGAATCGACGCGACCGGTGTCCGCAGCTCATGGCTGGCGTCAGCGATGAACCGGCGCAGCCGCTCCTCCGAGTCCCGGCGGGTGATCAGGCTCGCCTCAACGTGGTCGAGCATGTGGTTGAAGGCCAGCCCGAGCTGTCCAACCTCGCTGCCCGGATTGGGGGTCGCCACCCGTGATCGCAGCATCGGTTCGCTGTCCGTGAGAGGGGTCGCTGCTACCTCGCGCGCGGTGGCCGTGATCCGCGCCAGCGGCCGGAGTGAGAACCCGACCAGCCATCCGCTGGAAGCCGCGGTCGCCACGAGTACGACGGCGAACACCACGAGCTCGACGGCGAGCAGTTCGGCCAACGTCTCGTGGACCGGCTTCAGCGGCAGGCCGACGACGAGGCGCTCGCCGCCGGCGGCCGGGTAGGCGCGCAACCGGTAGTCGCCGAGCCGGCCGAGATCGTAGGAGCGGAAGTGCCGGGTCGAGACACCGAGCAGCAGCGCCCGGTCGGCGGCGGGCAGCGCCGGCGGCTCGCGCCGGCCGACGATGCCGAAGCCGGTGATGCGGGAGTCCTGGATTCGCGCGCCGAGGGTGCCGACCTGCTGGCCGCGTTCGTCGCCGAAGCCGTCGTCGAAGTCGCCGTCACCGTCACCGTCTCGCGGACTCGTGCCCTTGCTCTGCGCAGCGGCGACGTACCGTGCGCCCGCGACGTTCAGCTGCTGGTCCAGCCGGCCGGTGAGGAAATGACTCAGCGCGAAGACGGTCACTACCCCGATGACTGCGAAGGCGATCAGCAGCACAGCAAGCAGGCTGGCCAGCACCCGGAAGCGCAGCGTGCGCCGGTCCCACCATCGTGCGGCCGGTTGTGCACCGGCTGCCGCTGGCGCGCCGGTCTGAGTCACTGAGCCGGGCGGAGAACGTATCCGGCGCCCCGCACGGTGTGGATCATCGGCGTCCTTCCGGCGTCGACCTTCTTGCGCAGGTAGGAGATGTAGAGCTCGACGACATGCGCCTGGCCGCCGAAGTCATAGTCCCAGACCCGATCCAGGATCTGCGCCTTGCTGAGCACGCGGCGCGGGTTCCGCATGAGGTAGCGCAGCAGCTCGAACTCGGTGGCGGTCAGCTCGATCCGGTCGCCGCCGCGAAACACCTCGTGCGCATCCTCGTCGACGCTCAGGTCGCCGACCGTCAACAAGGTCGGGTTCGGGCCATGGGTCATCCCTGCTCGGCGCAGCACCCCACGCAAGCGGGCCAACACCTCCTCGAGGCTGAACGGCTTCGTGACGTAGTCGTCACCACCTGCGGTGATGCCCGCGACTCGGTCCTCGACCGAGTCGCGCGCGGTGAGGAACAGCACGCACACCTTCTGGTTGTCCCGGCGCAGCGACTCGAGGACTGAAAGACCGTCGGTGTCCGGCAGCATCATGTCGAGCACCACCGCGTCGGGGCGCAGCCGCCGCGCGATCGTCAACGCCTCGACACCGTTGCCCGCGGACTCGACCTCCCAGCCCTCGTACCGCAGGACCCGCGTCAGCAGCTCGGCGAGGCTGGGTTCGTCGTCGACGACCAGGACCCGGACCGGGCTGCCGTCGGCGTGCCGGAGCCGCTGCGCCGCATCACGTGCACCCACCCCGGTCGTGCTCACCGATCCAGGATGTCGCAGCCCGACGACCGCGGATCCCTTCCGCGGCTCTGAGTTTCCTCTGAATCCGGTGCGACTCGATCAGCCGAACCGGATGATGCTGGCGACGCCGAAGAGCAGGCAGTAGACCGCGAACGGCGTGAGGTTGTTGCTGCGGAAGTAGCGGGCAAGGAAGCGGGTCGACAGGAACGCGCCGATGAAGGCCGCGACGGCGCCGCCGAGTGCCTGCACCCGGATCCCGTTGCCGAGGTGCCCGGTGAAGTCGGGGATCTTCAGCACGCCGGCCGCGAGGATGATCGGCGTCGCGAGCAGGAAGGCGAACCGCATCGCCTGCTCGTGGTCGAGGTCCCGCGCCAGCCCGGCCACCATCGTGATGCCCGAGCGGCTGATCCCGGCGAGAAGTGCGAGCACCTGGGCCAGGCCGATCCATCCGGCGTCGACCGGCCGCAGCCTCGTCACGACCGCGGCATCGACCGCTTCGCTGGTGTGGTCGCTCCCGGCCTCGAGCCCGCCGCGGGCCAGGCTTCGCCGGCGCAGCCACTCACCGCCGAACAGCACGAAGCCGTTGATCGTCAGGAAGATGGCCGCCGCCAGCGGCTTGGCGAAGACGACCCGAAGCTCGTGCTCCAGCAACAGCCCCGTGATACCGGCCGGGATCGTGGCAATGACCAGCAGCCAGGCGAGTCGCTCGTGCACGGTCTCGATCCGGCGCCGTGCAATCGACCGGAACAGCGCTCGGACGATGTCCACCCACTCGCGCCAGAAATACACCAGCAGCGCCAGCGCGGTCGCGACGTGCAGCACGACGATGAAGGCGAGGTACGGCGACTCCCCCGTCGACTCGTCGCCCACGGTCTGCGCCCAGCTGCCGCCGATCCAATGGGGCACGAGCACGGCATGGCCGAGGCTGGACACCGGGAACAGCTCGGTCACGCCCTGAATCGCCCCGATGACGATCGCCTGCAGATAAGTCAGGTGATGCACTACTACAGTCTGCCGTAGTTCGGTCGGTCAGCCGATGACATCCCCCAACTGCCGGCTGAGAAAGTCCTGCTCAGCGGGGTTCGCGGTGAGCTCGAGCGCCGCTCGGTACGCTGCGGCCGCCTCATGCGGCCGATCGAGCCGGCGCAGCACGTCGGCCCGGATCGCGTGAAAGAGGTAGTAGCCACCGAGGTCGAGCTCGTCCACGACAGCCAACGCAGCCGCCGGCCCGCTCACCTCGCCCACCGCGACCGCGCGATTGAGCGCGACGACAGGAGTCGGCTGGACCAGGAACAGCTGGTCGTACAGCGCCAGGATCTGGGCCCAGTCCGTGTCTTGCGCGCATGCCGCGTCGGTGTGCACCGCGTTGATCGCCGCCTGAATCTGGAACGGTCCGGGCCGCCCCCGGGCGAGACACCGGCGGACGAGCACGTGCCCTTCGTCGATCAGCTCGCGATCCCACTGCGATCGGTCCTGGTCCGGCAGCCGGACCAGGGCACCCGCGTCGTCGGTGCGTGCAGGGCGCCGCGCCGCGATGAGCAGCATCAGCGCGAGCAAGCCCAGGGCTTCCGGCTCGTCCGGCATCAGCTCGACCAGCAGCCGGCCGAGCCGGATCGCCTCCGCGCTCAGGTCGTCGCGAGTGAGCACCGGCCCGCGGCTGGCGGCGTACCCCTCGTTGAAGATCAGGTAGACGACGGCCAGCACGGACCGCAGCCGGTCCGGTAGCTCCGACTCGCTCGGCACGCGGTACGGGATGCCCGCGGTCGCGATCTTGCGTTTCGCCCGGACCAGCCGCTGGGCCATCGTCGGCTCCGGCACCAGGTAGGCGCGCGCGATCTCCTCGGTCGTGAGCCCGCCGAGCAACCTGAGCGTGAGCGCGACCTGCGCGGTCTCGGCAAGCGAGGGGTGGCAGCAGGTGAAGATCAGCCGGAGCCGGTCGTCGTCCACCGGTCCCACCTCCCTCGCGCTCTGGTCCGCCTCGTGCAGCCGGACCGCCTGCTCCTGCCGGGCGCCGCGCGAGGCCTCGCGGCGCAGGTGGTCGATCGCCCGGTTGCGGGCGGTCGTCGTGATCCAGGCACCGGGGTTCGGGGGCAAGCCGGTCTGCGGCCAGCGGGCGAGCGCGACGGCGAATGCGTCCTGGACCGCTTCCTCGGCGAGATCGATGTCGCCGAGGAAGCGGATCAGGGTGGCGACGCAGCGCCCGTACTCCGCCCGGAAAACGGTCCCGATCTGGTCCGGACCGACGGCGCCCTGGCTCACTCCGCCTCGGGCATGTCCTGGAACGGACGGACCTCGACCGGCCCGTGGCAGGCGCGGCTCGCGTCGGTCGCCAGCGCGAGCGCGGTGTCGAGATCCTCGGCCGTGATCACCCAGAATCCGCCGACGTGCTCCTTACCCTCGGCGAACGGGCCGTCGGTCGTGGTGACCTCGCCGCCGGCGGTCCGCACGACGGTCGCGACGTCCGGCGGGTAGAGACCGCCGGCGAACACCCACCGTCCCTCGTCCTGCAGCCGCTGGTTGAAGGCGTCCACGTCCGCGTAGACCTGCTGGGTCGCGGCGGGGTCGTGCGGCGGTTGGCCGTCGACCAGGTGCACCGTCATCAGGTACTGCTTCATGGGCTACTCCCTTCGATGCGGACCGGCCGGTTCCGATCCTCTACTCCGGCTACGAACGCCTGGCCGCCGGATCGACACCTCGCCACTGGTTTCTTTTCCGGCGCTAGGGTCCGGATCATGACCGAAGAGATCAGCTTCCTCGAAGCGTTCGACGAGTCGTGGTCGAGCGCGCTCGCGATCGTCGCGCACCCGGACGACCTCGAGTACGGCACAGCGGCGGCGGTCGCGCGCTGGACCGACCAGGGCAAGCGAGTGGTGTACTGCCTCGCGACGAGCGGCGAGGCCGGCATCGACTCGATGCCGCCCGCGCAAGCCGGACCGCTGCGCGAGGAAGAAGAGCGTGCGGGAGCGGCGCTCGTCGGCGTCGACACGGTCGAGTTCCTGGGTTACCCGGACGGCGTCGTGCAGTACAGCCTCGAGCTGCGGCGAGACGTCGCCCGGGCGGTACGCCGGCACCGCCCCAACGTCGTGATCTCCGGCAACCACCACGAGTCGTGGGGACCGGGCATGTTGAACCAGGCCGACCACATCGCAGTGGGCCGTGCCGTCATCGACGGGGTGCGGGATGCGGCCAACCGCTGGGTCTTCACGGAGCTGGCCGACGAAGGGCTCGAGCCCTGGCATGCCGACTGGCTGCTGATCAGCGGCAGCCCCGATGCCACCCACGGTGTCGACGTCACCGACCACTTCGCGACCGGCGTCGCGTCGCTGCGCGCCCACGACGCCTACCTCAAGGGTCTCGGCGGGGGCCCGATGTCGAACCCCGAGGAGTTCCTCGAGTCCTTCGCCCGGTCGACCGGCACCCGGCTGCGCTGCCGGTTCGCCGTTTCGTTCGAGGCCATCCGGCTCTGATCGCGGTCAGCCGGCGGGTTGCGTGACCTCGCCGTCGCGTTGCACCGGGAGCTCGTCCGCCACGCCGGTGCCGTCGAGCAGACCGCCGATGTCGCCGGCCGGACGCGGGCGGGCGAAGAAGAACCCCTGCGCCAGCCGGCAGCCGAGGGACTGGAGGGCCTCGAGCTGCACCTCGTCCTCGACCCCTTCGGCGATCGCATCGATCTCGAGCGCCGACGCCATGTCGATGATCGAGCGCACCAACGCCGCTGAGCGGGCATTGCCGCCGAGCGGGTCCACGAAGCTGCGATCGATCTTGAGGATGTCGACCGGGTACTGGTCGAGGTAGGCGAGCGAGCTGTAACCGGTGCCGAAGTCGTCGACCGCAACCTTGACGCCGAGCTGGCGCAACGCGGCGAGCCGCGATCGCGCGAGCTCGGTGTCCTTGAGCAGCAGGTTCTCGGTGATCTCTATCACCAGGGTCTCGGGGGGCACGCCGGATGCCTCCAGCGCCGCCGCTGTGCTCTGCACCAGCTCGGGATCGTGCAGCTGGCGCGGCGAGAGGTTCACCGCGATCGACAGCGGGCGCCCGCTCGATGCCTGCCAGGTCGCGGCGTCGCGGGTCGCCTGCTGGATCACCCAGCGCCCGATCGGCACGATCAGCCCGGTGTCCTCTGCAACGTCGATGAACTCGGCCGGAGCCAGCAGCCCGCGGTTGGGGTGGTCCCAGCGGATCAGCGCTTCGACCCCCACCACCGTCAAGGAGTCGAGATCGATCAGCGGCTGGTAGTGCAGCAGGAAGTCGCCGTGGTCGACGCTGCGGCGCAGCTCGGTCTCGAGCCGGAGCCGGGTCATGACCCGGTCCTGCATCGATCGCTCGAAGCTGACCACGCGGTTCTTGCCCTCGGCCTTCGCGCGGTACATCGCGACATCGGCGTCCCGCATCAGGTCCTGGCTGTCGCGGGCGTCCGTCGCGTGGACCAGCCCGATGCTCGCGCTGATCGCGACCGTGCTCCGGGACAGCACGAACGGCGTACTGATTGCTGAGAGTACCCGCTGCGCGGCGATGAGCGCCTGCTCGTGATCCACGCCCTCCAGCAAGATGGCGAACTCGTCGCCGCCGAGCCGGGCGCCGACATCATTGGGGCGCAGGGATCCGCGCAGCCGCCGGGCGACCATCGTGAGCAGCTCGTCGCCGAGCGCATGACCGAAGCTGTCGTTCACGGCCTTGAAGCCGTCGAGGTCCAGCAGGAGCAGCGCGATACCGGCGGAGTCGGTCGAGCCCACGTGCAGCTGCTCGACCGCGTCGTCAATCCGGTTGGCGAGGTGCAGCCGGTTCGCAAGGCCGGTCAGCGAGTCGCTGTGGGCGAGCCGGCGAAGGCCGAGCTCGGCCTGCTTGCGGCTGGTGATGTCGGTGACAACGCCGTCGATGATGCGCCGGCCGTCCGGCGGTGACTCGCGCAGCCACATCTGGTCCTGGACCCAGCGGGTCTCGCCGTCCATCCCGACCATCCGGTACTCGACCGAGATGACGTCGTCGGTGTCGGTCGTGGCGGCCGCGAGGTAGGCCGCGCGGTCGTCCGGGTGCACCGCGTCGTTCCAGGCGGTGGTCAGGTCGACGCCTTCGGGCAAGCCGCCGAGGAACAGCTCGATCCCGGGACCGGTGAAGATCTCCTGGTAGCTGCCGTCGGCGAGCACCTCGCCGGTGTAGACGTGGCAGCCGACCCGGGTCAGGAGACGAACGAAGGCGGCGTGCTCAGCCGTCGACATCGGCCGGTCCGCGTCGGCGGGCAGCGTCGGCCGGCGGACCTCCCCGGGTGAGCCCATATCTGTTATCTCGGCCAGCAGGGAGCAAATCCTGACATCTGACGCAACGTTTAGTTCTGCCTGGCTGCGGGCGGCCCGGATGGGCCGAATCGGGGGGTGTCTGAGCAGGCGGTCCCTATGCAATAGTCCATGCACCTGCAACTACCGGGTCCGGGAAGGGCGCGCGACATGCGGATGGAGTCAGACGGTCACAGCCGGGCGAATCCCCGCTTGTACGAGCTGATCGAGAACGCGCCGAAGACCGGAAAGAGCCCCACCGTGTGGGCCTGGCCCGAGCTGATCGACTATCTGAAGATCGCCGGCCAGCCGGTTCAGGGCCCGTGGCCGCCGCACCAGGAACCTCGCCCGGACCCGGTCGCCGAGCCGCTGCCGGTCGCCGTACCGGACCCGGCCGCCCGCAGCCAGGACTGAGCCGCGGCGCCACTCGAGGAGGCTGGTATGTACCCATCCCGGTTCCGGTACGAGGCGCCCCGCTCGCTGTCCGAGGCGATCGACCTGCTGCACGCCGGGGACGGCGAGGCCAAGGTGCTGGCCGGCGGCCAGAGCCTCGTCCCCCTGCTCAAGCTGCGCTTCGCCGCTCCCGAGCTGCTCGTCGACATCAACCGGATACCCGGGCTCGGCTACCACCGGGCCGACGCGGACGGGTCGCTGCACATCGGCGCGCTCTGCCGGCACGTCGACCTCGAGCGCTCGGCCGACCTGCCCGGCGTCGCGCCGACGATGGCGGCCGCCGCCCCGCTCATCGCCGACCCGATCGTCCGCAACCGCGGCACGCTGGTCGGATCGCTCTGCCACGCCGATCCGCAGGGCGACTGGGCGTCGGTCGTCACCGCGCTCGGTGGCCACGTCGTCGCACTCGGCCCGGCCGGTCGTCGCGCCATCCCGATCGCGGACTTCGTCGACGGGCCGTTCCAGACCACGCTGGCCTACGACGAGGTCGCGATCGAGGCGGTCATCCCGGCCCCGCAAGGCACCCGGCTCGGTGGCTATCTCAAGCTCGAGCGGCGGGTCGGCGACTTCGCCACGGCGGGGGTCGCCGTGGCGGTCGAGATCAGCGGTGATCGCGTGGTGCGGGCCGGCATCGGTCTGACCGGGGTCGGCGGGTCGACCATCTCGGCGACCGATGCGGCCGGGGCCCTGGTCGGTCACGGGCTCGGGGCCGACACGATCGGCACCGCGGCCGACCTCGCCGCACAGGCGGCGAAACCGCGTTCGGACCACCGCGGCAGCGCCGAGTACAAACGGCACATCGTGCACACGTTCGTGACCCGCATCCTCACCAAGCTCACCGAGTCCGCGGAGAGGGCCGCTTGACCATGACCAGCCTCTACGAAGAGATCACGCCGGAGCCGGATGCGGGCATCCCGGTGCGCCGCGTGACCATGACGGTGAACGGCGAAAGGCGCGCCGCCGATGTCGAGCCCCGGTTGCTGCTCGCGCACCTGCTCCGGCAGGGCTTCCGGCTCACCGGCACCCACCTCGGCTGCGATACGACGAACTGCGGCGTGTGCACGGTCCTCGTCGACGGCAAGCCGGTGAAGAGCTGCACGATGCTCGCCGTGCAGGCCGACGGTTGCGACGTGCTGACCGTGGAGGGGCTGGCGACCGCGAGCGAGCTGCATCCACTTCAAGAGGGCTTCAAGGAGGAGCACGGCCTGCAGTGCGGGTTCTGCACGCCGGGCATGATGCTGGCGTCGAAGGCGCTGCTGGACGAGAACCCCGACCCCACCGAGAACGAGGTGCGCTGGGCATTGTCCGGCAACCTCTGCCGCTGCACGGGCTACCAGAACATCGTCAAGTCTGTGCTCTGGGCGGCAGCGAAGCTGCGCGCACAAGCCGGCGACCCGGAAGACGGGAGCTGACGCCGTGACCGCTCAAGCACTCGACGAGATCAAGATCGGCGGGATGGGCGCGAGCCGCAAACGGGTCGAGGACAACCGCTTCATCCGCGGCAAGGGCAACTACATCGACGACATCGTGCTGCCCGGCATGCTGCACATGGAGATCCTGCGCAGCCCGCTCGCCCACGCGCGAATCACCTCGATCGACACCTCGAAGGCCTGGGAGATCCCCGGCGTACGGCTGGTGCTCACCGGCGACATGATGGCGACCCGCAACCTGGCCTGGATGCCGACGCTGTCCTACGACACCCAGGCCGTGCTCGCCACCGACAAGGTCCGCTTCCAGGGTCAGGAGGTCGCCTGCGTCGTCGCAGACGACCCATACATCGCGAAGGACGCCTGCGAGGCGATCGTCGTCGACTACGAACCGCTGCCGGTGATCGTCAACCCCACTCAGGCGAAAGCGGCCGATGCGCCGATCATCCGCGACGACAAGGAGGGCCAGACCTCCAACGTCGTCTTCGACTGGGAGGTCGGCGACAAGGCCGGCACGGACCGGGCCTTCGAGCAGGCCGACCTCGTGTCGAGGATCCAGCTGCACTACCCGCGGTCGCACCCCTCACCGATGGAGCCATGCGGCTCGATCGCCGACTTCAACCGCGCGACCGAGAAGCTCACCGTCTACATGACGACGCAGGCGCCGCACATCATCCGGGCCGCCGTCGCGCTGGTGGCCGAGCTGCCCGAGCACATGATCCGGATCATCTCGCCGGACCTCGGCGGGGGGTTCGGCAACAAGGTGCCCGTATACCCGGGTTACGTCATGTCGATCCTGGCCTCGATCCTGCTCGAGGCGCCGGTGAAGTGGATCGAGGACAAGTCCGGCAACCTGATCTCGACCGGCTTCGGTCGCGATATCTACCTCACCGGCGAGCTGGCGCTGCGCAAGGACGGCAAGATCCTCGCCGTACGTATGCACACCGACTCCGACCACGGTGCGTTCTTCTCGGACGCGCAGCCGTCGAAGTTCAAGATCGGACTGATGCACTCGGCGTTCGCTTGCTACGACATCCCGTACGCGCATCTCACCGCGCAGGGCACCTACACCAACAAGGCGCCGGGCGGGGTCGCCTACCGGTGCTCGTTCCGCGTCACCGAGGCGATGTTCTTCCAGGAACGGATGATCCAGGCCGCAGCCGACGACCTCGGGATGGACCAGGCCGAGTTCCGGCGGATGAACTTCGTCCGCGACGACGACTTTCCCCACCGCACACCGTTCGGATTCCTCACCGACTCGG
Organism: Mycobacteriales bacterium; assembly: GCA_035504215.1. Taxonomy (NCBI): domain Bacteria; kingdom Bacillati; phylum Actinomycetota; class Actinomycetes; order Mycobacteriales; species Mycobacteriales bacterium. Next base: position 8,150 of record DATJSI010000119.1, on the reverse strand, counting down.
GGCAGTACGCCAAGTGCCTCGAGGTCGGGCTGGAGGCGATCGGGTACGACAAGTTCCTTGAGCAGAAGGCGGAGGCGGCCAAGCGCGGCCGGCTGCTCGGGCTCGGCATCTCCTGCATGACCGAGCCACTCGGCGCCGGCAACAGCCGCGAGTTCGACATCCTCGGGATCAAGATGTTCGACTCCGCCGAGCTGCGGGTGCACATGACGGGCAAGGCGATCCTGCGTACGGGCGCGAAGACCCAGGGCCAGGGACACGAGACGACGTGGGCGCAGATCGTCGCGCACGAGCTCGGTCTTCCGGCCGAGGACATCACCGTCGAGGAAGGTGACACCGACACCGCGCCGTTCGGCATGGGCACCTATGCGTCGCGCAGCACGCCGGTCGCGGGCGCGGCCGTCGCGATGGTGGCACGCAAGGTCCGGGCGAAGGCGCGCAAGATCGCCGCGCACCTGCTCGAGGTGTCCGAAGAGGACATCGAGTGGGAGCTCGGCCGGTTCTACATCCGCAGTTCGCCCGACCGCGGCGTGACCATCCAGGAGTGCGCGATCGCGGCGTACGCGAACATGCCCGACGGCATGGAGCCGGGGCTGGAGAACGTCGCGTACTACGACCCGCCGAACCTCACCTGGCCGTTCGGCTGTTACATCGCCACGGTCGAGGTCGACCCGCAGACCGGCGTCTGGGACGTCCTCAACGTCGTTGCTGTCGACGACTGCGGTGTTCGGATCAACCCGATGATCGTCGAGGGCCAGATCATGGGCGGGCTGACCGAGGCCTACGCGATGGCCAGCATGCAGTTCATCACCTTCGATGCGGACGGCAACTGCGTCGGTTCGAACTACATGGACTACCTGCTGCCGACCGCCTGGGAGACGCCGGGCTTCGAGCTGCACGAGGTGGTCACGCCGTGCCCGCACCACCCGATCGGCGCCAAGGGGGTCGGCGAGTGCGCGACCGTCGGCGGCCCGGCGGCGTTCGTCAACGCGGTCATCGATGCGCTCTCGGGCACCGGGGTCCGCAACATCGACATGCCGCTGCTCCCGGACCGCGTCTACGAGGCGCTCACGATGCAGCATGACGTCTCCGGCGCACCGCCGGTGAGAACGGACGACTGAGGCGGCGACGTGACGGTGGAGGCGCGATGCTGATCAAGAGCGACTTCGAGGTCGCGCAGTCGATTGACAAGGTGTGGGCCTTCTTCGACGACGTACCGAACGTCGCCGCATGCCTGCCCGGCGCGGAGCTGACCGACGACCTCGGCGACGACAAGTACCGCGGCAAGGTTGCCGTGCGCATGGGCCCGGTGCGGTTGTCCTTCGACGGTACGGCGTCGATCACCGAGCGGGACGACGACGCGAAGCGAATGGTGATCGACGCGGCCGGCGCCGACGAGCGCGGCCGCGGTCAGGCCAGCATGCTGGTCACCGCGACGCTCGCGCCGATCGCTCGTGGCACCAAGGTCGACGTGGTGCAAGACGTTCAGCTCTCCGGCGCCGCGGCACAGTACGGCCGCGGCATGATCGCCGACGTCACTGCGGTGCTGATGCGCGACTTCGCCACCAACCTGCAGAACCGGATCGCAGCGGTCGAGCGCGGTGAGGACCCGATGGCCGTGCGGAACGCCGCCGCAGCGAGCGGCTTCGCGATCGGTTGGCGCGCGATGCGGATGGCACTCGGGCGGGTTTTCCGCCGGTTCTTCCTGCCCTACCAGCCACGCACGAGCTGAGGAGGACGCACATGACGGTCCTGTGGTGGATCGGCAACGTGGTGTTGCTGGTCGCGGTGATCCCGATCCTCGTCGCGTTGCTCAACCGCGTGCTCGCCGCGCTCGAACGCATCCGCGGCGCGACCGATGACATCCTCGCCGGCGGTGTCGCACTCACCGGGCACCTCGACGACGTACCGGAGATGCTCGCTGTCACCGACCGAACGATCGAGGAGGTTTCGGTGGGCGCGGTGCGCTACGCCGGCTCGGTCGCCAAGCTGCTGCCCTGAGAGAGGAGAACGCCATGCCGGCTGTCGCCTGGGTCACCGTGATCCTCGCCGCGCTCATCGTCGCGGCGGCCGCTCTCGGCCTGATCCGTGTGGTGCTGCACCTGAAGGTCATTCGATTCACGCTCGGCACGGTGATCGTCGGCGTCGCGACGGTCGCCGAGCAGACGCGAACCGTGCCCGAAGTGCTGCCGTCGGTCAACGCGAGCCTGAAGCCGGTCCGCGACTTCTGCGAATCGATCTGAGCGGAGGAGCCGACGATGTTCGAGTTCACCTGCGGCAGCCCGGTCTGCAATGCGCGGTTCACCGCGCCGACGAAGGACGCGCTGATGGCGAAGGTGGCCGGCCACGTGGTCGGCAAGCACCGGATCCCGGCCCCGACCAAGTCACTGGTCAGCTTCGTGGTTGCCAACTGCGTCCGCGAGGTTCCGACCGGAAGGGTGGGCTGACCCGATGGATGCCCTACACGTGCTGGCAGCGGCCGACACCTCGACCACCGGCTGGGCAATCGGCTACACGCTCACGATCATCGTGGTGCTGGTGGTCGTCGCGCTCGTCGTACCCATCCTGCTGATGGCGCGCTCGATCGGCGAGGAGGCGAAGATGATCAATGACTCGCTCACCCAGTCGGTCCACAACACCGCGGCGCTGGCGGACCTCAACACCACCATCGAGCACGCGACGGTGATCATCGCCGGGCTCGAACGCGGCCGGCATCGGCTGGGAGGCTAGATGTCTCATCACGTGACCTACCTCGCGCTGACCTCGACCCAGAAGCATCTGTGGTGGGGCGCAATCATCGGCGGCTTCGTGATCGTGCTCGCGGTGGCGGCGCTCCTCACGATCCTCGTCATGCTGTGCCGGACGATCGACCAGCGGGTCGTGCAGGTCCGCGACACGTTGAAGCAGGCTGCGACCAACACCGCCGACACCGCGCTGATCGCCACCGTGGCCGGCGGTGTCGATGCCGTCCTCGCCGAAGGCCTCGAACACCACTTGTTCCTGGGCCGGGTGCTGTCGAAGGTGAGGACCTGACGACATGGTCGCGCTCTCTGTCATCGACATCGTCCTGCTGATCGCAGGGCTCGCCTTCTATCTCTTCGTGGTCGGCGGCCAGCTCAACCGGATCGCGACCAACCTCGAGGAGTGCGCGGAGATCGTCCGCGAGATCGCGGCAAACGCCGAGCCGATCGCTCCCGGCGTCGAGCACATCAACCGGACCGGCGGCGTCGTGGCCGGCGCGCTCCCGCTGCTGTACGGCATGGCGGAGGGCATCGTCGCGGGCGCGACGTTCTCCCCCGAAGCGGCCCACGCCGAGCGACCACCGGCAAAGCCGGCCATGGGCCGCCGCCGCTCCCGCCTGCACGACGCGGTCGGATACGACGTCGAACGGGACAGCGCGACCACTACCGCCGGATAGGGCGAGCTCCCGGTCCCCATGGCAAGCGGTTGGCGACGCCTCGGGCGTCGTAGCGTGCGGTTGTGGACCCAGCCGCTTCGATTCATGAGCAGATCGCCGAAGGACTGCGAGAGCATCCGGCGAAGAAGGGCCTGGGCTTCAACGTCGCGGTCACGGCGGTGGAGATCGGCGGCAGCATCGCGCTGTTCCACCTGGCCCGGCACGAGGGCGCGAGCGAGGTCGCCAGCTATCTGGTGGGGAGCATCGGGCCGGTCGTGGGTGGCGTGATCATCTGGGTCAGGGCCGGCAAGTTCAGCGGAGCCTCGGCCGCGATCTTCGCGTTCGCCGCGATCTCGGCGCTGATTGCGCTGATCGGTGCGACGACGCCCAAGGCGCTGCTGTACAAGGACTGCGGGGTCACTGCACTGATCGGGCTGATCTTCCTGGCCTCCTGCACGGTGGCTCGCCGCCCGATCGTGTTCTACTTCGCCCAGCGTTTCGGCAGCGATGGGACCCACGACGGGATGGCCGTGTTCGACGCTATGTGGACCGAGTACGGCGAGTTTCGGCGCAGCATGTACGTGATCAGCTACCTGTGGGCGGTCGTGTTCGTGCTACAGGCGGCCGGAACCGCGTTGATCATTCGTCGAAGCAGCTACTCGACCGGGTACAACTTCGACCAGATCCTGCCGCTCGTCGCAACCGCCGTAGGCATCGCCGGGTCGGTAGTGATCGGCCGGTACTTCGCCAGCAAGGGCCGAGCTCGGGCAGGCGGGGTCACACCGTGACCGGCACCGGCGGGCACTGCGAGACGGCCGCCGCCCTTCGGTCAAGGATCCCGCGCACGCCAGGTTCCTCGCCCCTTGTCGTCAGCCGGCGATGTCCGACCGACGAGGCGGGCCGCAGGTGAGCACCACGCCGATCGCGGACTACGCGCTTCTGTCGGATCGGCACAGCGCCGCGCTCGTCAGCAAGGCTGGGTCGATCGACTGGTTGTGTCTCCCGCGTTTCGACCGCCCGTCGGTCTTCGGTCGCCTGCTGGACGACGACGCCGGCCACTGGTCGATTCAGGCCACGGGCGCGACGGAGGTCCCGCTCGACGCCGATCCCGGTGCCCGAGGCCGATCCCCGTTTCAGCACACAACCGGGCCACGGTGCGCCCCCGATGAGCGTGGGATCGGCTGACACAACGAGTGCGGCCACCTGGTTGTGTGCAGAAGTGTGCAGAAGCCACCTGACCGCTGACCCCGCGCTCGACAGGCGACGGGTACGCCGTCACCCGTGCGCGTCGGGATCGCGGCCAGTGGTGAGCGGTCCGGTGTTCGGCGCCCGCTCGTAGCTACCGATCCACTCGTCCTTCCAGGTCCGGTCGAACTGTCGCTCGTTGCAGCTTGGCTGATAGATCGCGCCGAGCTCCTGCGCGATCTGCTCGCGATGCGACGGCGTGCCGCCCGGCACCTCGTAGGTCGCGATGTAGACCTTCCACCGGTCGCCGGCCCGCTCGACCCAGCACGCAGACCGCGGATGGTTGAACGGAAACCCCTCCCCGGACAGATCCTCCGAGTGCCCGACGTAGGCAACGGCATAGCGCTCCGGCTCTGTGTCCGGCGACGGCTTGTAGAGAACGGCGAAAACCGCGGCGAGCGCCGGCGCAGTCCAGCCGGCAAGGACCCGCGGTCCCTCGAACGGATAACCCGCCAACGAGCCGAGCCGGATCACCCGACGTCCAGCTCCTCGTCGGCTTCGCTGCCGGCGTCGACCCGTACAACCGGCCACGCCGGCAGCCCGGCCGTGGAAACAGCGGCCGCGAACCGCGCCTTCGCCGCTTCGATGGCGCCGTCGAGGTCGTCCGCCTCGACCACGATCTGTGCGCCGTACCGGTTGGTGCCGATCCCACTCGCGACGCCGCCGTCCGCGGCAACCGCATCGGCGAGCTCGACGACCTCTTCGCGAGTGACGGCGCGGTCACCCTCCGCCTCGACTGCGACGTTCCACCGCACCGCGCAATCCTTGCTCAGCGCAGCGTCGGCAGCAATTCCGCGAGCGTCTCGAGGCTGTCGAGGTCGTGGCCGGACGCGAGCAGGTCGATGTACGGCGCAGCCACCAGCATCCCGAGCGAGCTCGGCCGGAACCCGGGGTCGTCGCCCTTGTGCGGGTTCATCCAGACGATGCGATAGCACAATCGCGACAGCCGCTCCATCGCCGCCGCCAACACCGCGGGATCGCCACGGTCGAGTCCGTCGGAGCAGATCACGACGATGCCGCCTCGTCCGATCCCGCGCCGGCCCCAGTCGCGCACGAACGCCTCGAGTGACGCACCGATCCGCGTCCCGCCCTCCCAGTCGAACACCGCTCGCGCAGCTCGGTCCAACGCGTCGTCCGGCCGGCGCCGCTCGAGCTCCTTGGTGATTCGCGTCAACCGGGTCCCGAAGCAGAACACCTCGACCCGGGTCGTCGCCGCTCGGGCTGAGTAGGCGAACTGCAGCAGAGCACGGGAGTACTCCGCCATCGAGCCGGACACGTCGAGAATCAGGATCAGCTGTCGAAGCCGGCGCTTGCGCTGCCGCCAGAACAGCCGCGCCGGCTCGCCGTGCATCCGCATGGTCTCGCGCGCGGTACGACGGAGGTCCGGCGCTCGGCCCTGTCGGCTCGGCATGCTGCGCCTGGTGTGGCGGCGCGGCGGCTGCAGCCGGATCCGCATCATGATCCGCCGGAGCGCAGTCAGCTCTTCCGGCGTACAAGCGGAGAACGCTTTGTTTTTCAACACTTCTGCGTCGGAGCCGACCAACCCGAGGCGCGCCTCCTGCTCCTGTTGGCGCTCCACACCCGGTTCGGTCTCCGGCACCTCGAGCACGGCGAGCTGATGTGCGGTCGCCTGCATCACCAGGCGAAGCGGATCGGGCACAGCAGACTCATCGCCGAGAAAGAACCGCCGGAAGGCCGCGTCGTACTTCGCGATGTCGTCCCGACGGTTGACCAGCGTCGTACGCCCCGCCCAGTAGAGATCGACGAGATCAGAGGGATCGAGCGCCACCATCGCAGCGCAGTAGGCGAGAACGTCGCCCGAGCCGACCGGGAGGCCGGTCGCCCGAAGCTCGTGCCCGAAGTCGACCAGCATCGCAACGACCGGGGCGTCGGTCGTCCCCCCCGGCACGGTCAGGCCCCGGAGGCGATCTGTTCGATCCGCCCGCCGACCAGCTCGAGGTCGTCGCGTTCCTTCAGCACCGCGCCAAGGGTGTCACCGGCCACGGCCGGGTCGAGCTCGGTTGCGCCGAGCACTTCGAGTGTCCGCACCCAGTCGATCGTCTCCGCGACGCCCGGCGGCTTGGCGAGATCCAATTCGCGCATCCGGTGCACGGCGGCAACCACCTTGCGGGTCAGGTCACGGGACGCGCCCGGCTCGCGCACCAGCACGATCTCGACCTCGCGCTCCGCGCTCGGGTAGCCGATCCAGTGATAGAGGCAACGCCGCTTCAACGCGTCGTGCAGCTCCCGAGTGCGGTTCGAGGTAAGAACCACCAGCGGCTTGGTCTGCGAGGTCACGGTGCCGATCTCCGGGATGCTGACCTGGAAGTCCGAGAGCACCTCGAGCAGGAAGGCTTCGAACTCGTCATCTGCGCGGTCGACCTCGTCGATCAGGAGTACGGCGCGGTCCCCCGCCCGGACCGCTTCGAGCAGCGGGCGTTCCAGGAGGAACTTCGGGCCGAACAGCTTGTCGACCGCCGACTCGTCCTCGACCTGCCGCTCGGACAGCGCGCGGATCGCCAGCATCTGCCGGGCGTAGTCCCACTCGTAGAGCGCCTGGTTGGTGTCGATCCCCTCGTAGCACTGCAGCCGGATCAGCCGGCGTTCGAAGACGGCCGCCAGCACCTTCGCGACCTCGGTCTTGCCCACCCCGACCTCGCCCTCGAGCAGGATCGGCCGGTCGAGCGAAAGGGCGACGAACAGCGCCGTACCAAGCCCTCGGTCGGCGAGATAGCCGCCGGCGCGCAACGCATCGGTCAGGGCGGCGACGCTCCGCGGCCGATCCATCCCGCGCTCCTGCCGACGTCAGCGATCGGAGGACGGGTCGGTGCCGAGCACCAGGTCGCGAACGCTCTGCCCGGAGGTCGACAGCTTGCCCTCGCGTTCCAACCGGTCGCGCCACACCGCGCGCAGGTCGCTGCCCGGCTCGGCCATGCCGTCGAAGCTGAAGTCCTTCATGTTCCGGCACGGCTTCTGTGCGGCGAACTCCGCATCGACGTCCGCGTCCGCGCTCCCGTCCGCGGCCCAAAGGGCGCGCAGCACGGATCGGACGTCGTCGGGCTGCTCGTCCATCGCGACATCCCTTCCGGCGGGCGGCACATCGAGTCCTTGGTCAACTGTAGGCCGACGACAGCGAAGATGCCGGGCCGACCGGGATCGACGGCGGGTGAGCCACCCGGGTCAAGCGGTGGCGGAACCGATCGTCGGCGCCGCACCCGTCGCCGTCCGGTCGCCGAGAAAGCCGCTCATCGCGGTCGCCGACATCGGCCGAGCGTAGAAGTACCCCTGCGCGTCGTCACAGTCGAGCGCGATCACCGCGTCGCGCTGCTGCTCGTTCTCGACGCCTTCCGCGATGACGCCGAGGCCGAAGGTGTGAGCGAGGTTCGTCACCGCGGCGACGACCGTATCGGCCTCCTCGTCGGCACCGATCCCGGCGACGTACTCCTTGTCGATCTTCACGATGTCCAGCGGCATGTGGATCAGATGTCCGAGCGAGGAGTACCCGGTGCCG